>JBBRXI010000078.1:0-8694 GCA_038248575.1 Burkholderiales bacterium
CCATTGACCGACATCAGGACCTTGACGTCGAAAGGTGTGACGATCAGCGCGGTATGCGCCGGCGGGTCGAAGTACATGACCTTGACGACGCGCAGATAGTAGAAGGCGCCGATCAGCGAGAAGAAGACAGCGGCGACGGCGAGCCAGGTGTAGCCGGCGGCGACGACGGCGACAAAGACCGAGAACTTGGCGAAGAAGCCGACAAAGAACGGGATGCCGGCCATCGAGAACATCATCATCATCATGACCGCGGCAAACCACGGGCTGCGCTTGTTGAGGCCGGCAAAATCGTTGATCTCGTCGGACTCGAAGCCGGCACGCGCGAGCAACATGATCATGCCGAAGGCGCCGGCACTGGTCAGCACGTAGCTGACGACGTAGAACATCGATGAGCTGTAGGCGTTGATCGCGTTGCGCGTGTCGTTATCGATGACCCCGACGACCATGCCGAGCAGCATAAAACCCATGTGCGAGATCGCCGAGTAGGCGAGCATGCGCTTGAGATTGGTTTGCGCGATCGCCGCGAAATTGCCGACCGCCATCGAGAGGATCGCCAGCACGAGCAGCATCAGTTGCCAGTGGGGCGAGGCGACGAGCAGTCCGCCGACCAGCATGCGCATGACGATGGCGAAGCCGGCGAGTTTGGGCGCGCTGGCGATGAACAACGTGACCGCCGTCGGCGCGCCGTGATAGACGTCAGGTACCCACATGTGGAAGGGAACGACGCCGAGCTTGAAGGCGATGCCGGCGACCAGAAAAACGACACCGAAATTGAGGATGACCTGATTTCCTTGGCCGCCGAACAGCCGCTCGGCGACCGCGGTGATCTCCAGCGTTCCGGTCGCGCCATAAATCATCGACATGCCGTAGAGCAGCAAACCCGAAGCCAGCGCGCCGAGAACGAAGTACTTCATCGCCGCCTCGGAGGCCGGAATCGAATCACGATTCAAGGCGACCAGCGCGTAGAGCGAGAGCGAGAGTAGCTCGATGCCGAGATAGACGGTCAGGAAGTGGTTGGCCGAGATCATGACCATCATGCCGAGCGTGGCGAACAGCGTCAGCGTGTAAAACTCGCCCTTGGCCAATTCCGGCCGTTCCTGCACGTAGCGACGCGAGAAGTAGAGGACGACGATCACCGTCAGGTAAAGCATGAGCTTCAGAAGATCGCCCATGAGGTCGCCGACGTACAAATTGCTGAAGGTGTAGACGACCTGTCCGGTCACCGTCATGACCGTGACCACCGCCGTGCCGACGAGCGTCAGCTGGGTCAGGACGTAGGTCACCGCGCGCTTCTTGTCCTTGACGAAGAGGTCCACGATGAGGATCAGGCAGGTCATCGCCAGCATGAAGATCTCGGCACTGGCGAGGCGCAGATCGGGTGGAACAAATTGCATTTCGGCAAGCGTCATAGCGGAGTCCAGTTATAGGATCTTGCTTACGGCGATGTGACGCAGCAGCTCGCTTACCGAACTGTGCATGACTTCAGTGAATGGCTGCGGGTAGATACCCATGCCCAGCGCGCCGGCGGCGAGCAGCGCCAACACCAGAAACTCGCGGGCGTTGATATCGGCGAGTTCGGCGACGTGATGATTAGCCACGGCGCCGAAGACGACGCGCTTGTACATCCACAGCGTATAGGCAGCGCCGGTGATCATCGTCGTCGCCGCAGCGAATGCTACCCAGAAGTTGTACTTGACGGCGGCGAGGATGACCATGAATTCACCGACGAAGCCGGAAGTCGCCGGCAGGCCGGCGTTGGCCATGGCAAACAGCATGAAGAACGCGGCGAACTTGGGCATCGTATTGACGACGCCGCCGTAATCGGCAATCTGGCGCGAATGCACGCGGTCGTACATGACGCCGATGCAATAGAACATGGCACCGGCGATGAAGCCGTGCGAGATCATCTGTACCAGTGCGCCCTCCATGCCGAGCGCGCTGCCGGCGCCGAGCGCACCGGCTTCGGTCGGCGCGCTGAACATGAAGAAACCGAGCGTGACAAAACCCATGTGCGCGATCGACGAATAGGCGACGAGCTTTTTCATGTCAGCCTGGACCAGGGCAACGAGGCCAATATAGACGATGGCGATCAGCGACAGCGCGACGATCAGGCCAGACAGTTCATGCGCCGCGTCGGGGGCGATCGGCAAGGAAAAACGCAGGAAACCGTAAGCGCCGAGTTTGAGCGCGATCGCCGCGAGGACGATTGAGCCGCCGGTCGGCGCTTCGACGTGCGCGTCGGGCAACCAGGTATGCACCGGCCACATCGGCACCTTGACGGCGAAGGCGACAAGGAGCGCGAGAAATATCCACATCTGGGCGACCATCGGAATCGGCATCTTGTGCCAGTCGAGAATGGAAAAGCTGCCGCCAGCCTGCAGGAAGAGGTAAATCAGCGCGATCAGAAAAAGCAGCGAACCGGCGAGCGTGAACAGGAAAAATTTCAAGGCCGCGTAGACGCGGTTCGGCCCGCCCCAGACGCCGATAATCAGATACAGCGGGATCAGCGAGGCTTCGAAGAAGACGTAGAACAGCATGCCGTCGAGCGCGGCGAAAATGCCGTTGAGCAGACCCGACATGATCAGGAAGGCGGCGTTGTACTGGGCGACCTTGTTGTCGATGATGCGCCAGCCGGCGAGTACGACGACGACGGTGATGAAACTGTTCAAGATGACGAAAAGCATCGAGATGCCGTCGACGCCCAGGTGGTAATTGATGTTGAAGTGCTCGATCCACTTCTTGTATTCGACGAATTGCATCGCCGACGTCGTCAGGTCGAAACCGGTGTAAAGGGGGACGGTCACGGCGAGTCCGGCCAGCGCGCCGGCCAGCGCGAGCATGCGCGCGAGCGGCGCGTTGCGATCCGATCCGGTCAGCAGGACGACGAATCCGGCAAGAATCGGGACCCAGATGGCGAGTGAAAGAAACGGCGTATCGGACATATTTTATTGTTCCGTGATTCGGTTCAGGCGCGCCAGAGCCACAGCGATAACAGCGCACAGACGCCAACGATCATCGTGAAGGCATAGTGGTAAATGTGTCCGCTCTGGAAGAAGCGAGCCATCATCGAAATCCAGCCGACCAGACGCACAGACCCGCCGACGATGATGCCGTCGATGACGCCTTCATCGCCGCCCTTCCACAGCCCGCGGCCGAGCAGGCGGGCGCCGCCGGCGATGACGATGTCGTTGAAACGGTCGAAGTAATATTTGTTTTCGAGCAGTGTGTAGATCGGTCCACACGCCGACTTGATCGCCGCCGGGATCGTCGGACGCACGAGATAGAAGAACCACGCGAGAACGACACCGGCGAGCGCCAGCCAGAAGACCGGAGTGCTGATCGCGTGCAGTGCCATGGCCAGCGGGCCGTCGAATTCGTGCGCGAGCTCGTTCATCACCGGATGCGCCTGCGCGTCGATGAAGATCGAGTCCTTGAAGAAACCGCCGAAAAGCATCGGCTCTATCGTCAGGTAACCGATGAAGAGCGACGGAATCGCCAGCAGCACGAGCGGCAGCCACACCACCCACGGCGTCTCGTGTGGTTTCTGCCCAGGCGCCAGTCCGTGGTGTTCTTCTTCGACGTCGGCGTGCGCCGTGGCGCCTAAGCTTTCCGGCGCATGCGCGGCGTCGCCGTGCGCCTTGCCAAATCGCTGTTCGCCGTGGAAGACCAGGAAGTACATGCGGAACGAGTAGAAGGCGGTGATGAAGACACCGGCCATGACCGCGAAGTAGGCGAAACCGGAGCCCGGGATGTGCGAGGCGGAAACCGCCTCGATGACTGAATCCTTCGAGTAGAAGCCGGAGAAAAACGGCGTTCCGATCAGCGCCAGCGAACCGATCAGCGAGGTGATCCAGGTGATCGGCATGTATTTCCTCAGGCCGCCCATGTTGCGGATGTCCTGGTCGTGGTGCATGCCGATGATCACCGAGCCGGCGCCGAGGAAGAGCAGCGCCTTGAAGAAGGCGTGCGTCATCAGGTGGAAGATGGCGACCGAATACGCCGAGACGCCGAGTGCGACAGTCATATAGCCGAGCTGAGAGAGCGTCGAGTAGGCGACGACGCGCTTGATGTCGTTCTGGATGATGCCGAGGAAGCCCATGAACAGCGCGGTGATCGAACCGACGACGACGACGAAGGTCAAGGCCGTGTCGGAAAGTTCGAACAGATACGACATGCGCGCGACCATGAAGATGCCGGCGGTGACCATCGTCGCCGCGTGGATCAGTGCCGAGATCGGCGTCGGGCCTTCCATCGAGTCGGGCAGCCAGACGTGCAACGGAACTTGCGCCGATTTACCCATCGCGCCGATGAACAGCAGGATGCAGATCGCGCTCATCAGGGAAACGCTGCTGTCCGTGCCGAACAGCGGAATCGTCGTGTCGGCGAGCGACGGCGCCTGGGCGAAGACGGTCTGGTAATCGAGCGTTCCAAAGTGGGCGAGGATCAGGCCGATGCCGAGGATGAAGCCGAAATCGCCGACGCGGTTAACCAGGAAGGCCTTCATGTTGGCGAGGATCGCCGTCGGCCGCGTATACCAGAAGCCGATCAGCAAATACGACATCAGGCCGACGGCCTCCCAGCCGAAGAAGAGCTGCATGAAGTTGTTGCTCATCACCAGCATCAGCATGGCGAAGGTAAACAGCGCGATGTAGCTGAAGAAGCGGTTGTAGCCCGGATCGTCCTGCATATAGCCGATGGTGTAGATGTGCACCATCAGCGAGACAAAGGTAACGACGAGCATCATCGTCACGGTCAACTGATCGATCAGGAAACCCACTTCGAAGGTGTATTCGCCGGACGCCAGCCACTGATACACGGCACCGTTGTACACATTCCCCGCGGCGACGTCCTGGAATATGAGCAATGAGGAGATAAAGGCAATCGCAACGCCGGCAATCGCCGCGGTATGCGCGACCCAGCGCGGGATCAGGCGACAGAACAGGCCGGCGATCATCGCCCCGACCAGCGGCGCGAGGGGAACCAGCAGATAGAGTTTTTGCATTGCCATGATCAACCCTTCAGGCTGTCCAGATCATCGACGTGGATGGTCTTCAGGTTGCGGAAGAGTACGACGAGGATCGCCAGACCGATCGCCGATTCGGCGGCAGCGACGGTCAGGATAAAGAACACGAAAACCTGGCCCGAGAGGTCTTGCAGATAGTGCGAAAAGGCGATGAAGTTGGTATTGACCGCGAGCAGCATCAACTCGATCGACATCAGAATGATGATCAGATTCTTCCGGTTAAGGAAGATGCCGACGATGCTCACGGCAAAGAGTATCGCGCCGAGTATCAAAAAATGGGACAGTGTTAGCAAGGTGCCTCCTGGTTCCTACGAATGGCCGCGCCAGGCGCCGCCATGTCAAGTTCATACGCTTCTTACGTCCGATTCTTGAAAGTCTTGCCGTGCGATTGCGCCGATCGCACGGGGACTTCAGTCGCGCTGTTCCGCCGGCATCTTGAGCACGCGAACGCGGTCCTTCGCCTTGACGAAAACCTGCTCGCCCGGGCTCACCGATTTGGTCTTGCGCTTGCCGCGCAAGGTCAGCGCGACGGCCGCGACGATGCCGACGAGAAGGATCACCGAAGCGAGCTCGAGCGGATAGACATACTGCGTAAATAACAGCCGGCCGACGTCCTGAACGTTGCTGTAATTGGCGGGTGCCTGCGCCACCGCGCTCTCGGCGTTGCCGTAGTAGGTGACGCCGAGCACAAGGCCCATCTCGGCGACCATCAAGAGCGCGATGATCGCGCCGAGCGGAAGATAACTCCAGAATCCTTCGCGCAGCCGATCGAGGTTGATGTCGAGCATCATGACGACGAAGAGGAAGAGCACCATCACCGCGCCGACATAGACGAGGACCAGGACGATGGCGAGAAACTCGGCCTGCAGGAGGATCCAGATTCCGCTCGCGCTGAAGAAGGCGAGGACCAGATGCAATGCCGCATGCACCGGATTGCGCAAGGTCACGACGCGCAGACTGGCGAAGACCAGAATCGTCGAAAGGAAGTAAAAAACGAAGGTTCTGAATTCCATCGAGTCGGCGCCTTTTAGCGGTATTTCGAGTCAAGCTCGCGGTCGGCGGCGATCTCGGCTTCATACCGATCGCCGTTGGCCAGCAACATCGGCTTGGTGTAGTAAAGATCACCGCGTTTTTCGCCGTGGTACTCGAGAACGCGCGTTTCGACGATGGCGTCGACCGGGCAAGCTTCTTCGCAGAAACCGCAGAAAATGCATTTGTTCAGGTCGATGTCATAACGCGTCGTGCGTCGCGAGCCATCGTCACGCTCGGCCGACTCGATAATGATCGCCAGCGCCGGACACACCGCTTCACAAAGCTTGCAGGCGATGCAGCGTTCCTCGCCGTTCGCATAACGACGCAGCGCGTGCAGGCCACGGAAGCGGAAGCTTTGCGGCGTTTTCTCTTCGGGAAACTGGACGGTGATCTTGCGCGCGAACATGTTGCGCCCGGTCACCGACATCCCCTTGAACAGCTCGCGAAGGAAGACGCTGTTGAAAATCTCTTTCATCGAACCCATGACTGGCCTCTCACGTCCAGATGTTCAACGGCGACATCATCCAGCAGCCGACGACCACTAGCCAGACCAGGCACACGGGGATGAACACTTTCCAACCCAGGCGCATGATCTGGTCGTAGCGAAAACGCGGGAAGGTGGCGCGTATCCAGAAGAAGAAAAAGATGATTGCCGACATCTTGAGGAACAGCCAGAAAATGCTGTCCGGCAGGAAACCGACCGGCGACAACCAGCCACCGAGGAAGATTAGCGAAGCGAGCGCCGAGCACAGGATCACGGCGCCGTATTCGGCAAGCTGGAAAACGGCGAAGGCCATGCCCGAATACTCGACGTGGAAGCCGACGATTTCGGATTCGCCTTCGGCCATGTCGAACGGCGCGCGGTTCGTCTCGGCGACGATCGAAACCATGTAGACGACGAACATCGGCAGTAGCGACAGCCAGTTCCAGGAAAGGAAGCCAATGCCCATGTCGGCGAAGCGCCCGCGCCCCTGTCCTTCGACGATCGCGCCGAGGTTGAGCGTATTAGAAACCATTATCACGACGACCAGCGCGAGGCCCATCGCCACTTCGTAAGAAATGAGCTGCGCCGCCGAACGCATGCCACCGAGAAAGGCGTATTTCGAGTTCGACGACCAGCCGGCGAGCATAATGCCGTAGACGCTGATCGAGGTCATCGCCAGGATGTAGAGCAGGCTGGCGTCGACGTTGGCCAGCACCAGCGTCGGGTTGAACGGAATGACGGCCCAGGCGGCGAGCGCCGGAGCAAAAGCAAACACCGGCGCGAGCAGGAAAACCGACTTATCGGCACCCGACGGAATCACGACTTCCTTGAGCAGGAGTTTGAGGCCGTCGGCGATCGGCTGAATAAGGCCCCAGGGACCAACCCGGTTCGGGCCGATGCGGACCTGCATCCAGCCAATGACTTTGCGTTCCCAGAAGGTCATGTAGGCGACGCAGAGGAGCAGGATAGAAATAATGATCATGACCTTCATGACCGTCCACACGACAGTCAACAGATTTGGCCACGACGAACCGAAGCTATCCTGCCCGAGTTGCATCAGCCCGTTGAAATATGGAATCAAAAAGCCAGGCAAGAGGTGCTGCAGCGTTTCGACCATCATGCACGCTCCGCGTTGATCGGCCCGAACATCTCGCCGAGCGTCGCCGTCGTCGGATGCGCCGCGGCAAGGCGAATGCAGTTCGCCGGAACGCCGTCATCGACCGCTGCTGCGAGCAACACCTGACCCTCGCCTTGCGCGACGCGCACCAGCGAACCGTCGGTGATGCCGAGTTGCAGCGCTGTCGCCGAGGACATACTCGCCTGCGGCGCAGCCGCATCGCGCGTCTGCTGCAGTGCGCTGGCGCGGCGCACGAGCGGATCGGCAAAATAAATCGGCACGTCGGCGATCCTTTGTAGACCCGATTGCAGACCCGGCTGCAGCCCCGCTTGCCGAATGGCGAGCGAGCAGTCGATGCCGGCGAGCCCGTTGTCAAGGCCGCTGACCCGCTCGCTTCCCGGCGCGACGATCTCGTCGCGCACCTGCTCGCTCGAATCGTAGGCAAAACCCGGAACACCGAGCAGATTGCCGAGGACGCGTAGCACCTTCCACGCCGGGCGCGCGTCGCCGAGGGGGCGGCAGACGCCGTTGAAACTTTGCAGGCGGCCTTCGCAATTGACGAAAGAACCCGACGTTTCGGTAAACGGAGCGACTGGCAAGAGGACGTCGGCGTACTCCAGCATCGCCGCGCTGGCAAACGGCGTCAGCATGACGACAAGCGCCGCCTGTTTGATCGCCGCCATCGCCAGCTGCGGATTGTGGCAATCGAGTTCCGGCTCGACGCCGAGCAGCACGTAAGCCTGGCGCGGCTGGGCGAACATCTCATAGGCGTTGAGCCCGCTGGGCAACGCTTTCGCGACGTAGCCGCCGACGCTGTTGGCGGCCTCGCCGATGAAGCCCAGGGTGGCACCGGTGAGGCGGGCAAGTTCGACAGCGAGGGCGTGTAACTGTCCGGCCTGCGCGCTTTGCTGCGCGACGTTACCGAGGAAGATCGCGCGCTTTTCGCCGGCGATGAGGCTCTGGGCAATCGCCTGGCTCGTTTCATCAAATTCAATCGCTTCGAGGCCGCCCGGAACGGCGGCATTCTGTAGCTGCGCC
>JBBRXI010000079.1:0-8529 GCA_038248575.1 Burkholderiales bacterium
GCGGCGATCGAGGTGATCAGCAGGGCCAGGCGGCGCGGCGTCGCGTACGGCGTGCACACGCTGTCGGGTGCGGTGAAGGCCTGGTCCTTGAGCGCCGCGCAGACCGAGCTGGCGAACGATTCCGAAAGCGCCTTGAGTGACTTGGGCGGCAGCTCTTCGGTGCGCAACTCGATGAGCAGGCTGTCGTTGTTCATTGCGCCTCCCGGGCCGCAGCCAGCGAGAAAGTCCCCTTGGGGGACTTGCACATCGGAAAGCCGAGCGCTTGGCGCGAGTTGTAGTAGGCCAGCGCGACTTCACGCGCCAGCGCGCGCACGCGGCCGATATACGCGGCGCGTTCGGTGACCGAAATGGCGCCGTGCGCGTCGAGCATATTGAAGCAGTGCGAGCACTTCATCACCTGTTCGAAGGCCGGCAGCGCGAGCGAAAGACCCATCAGGCGCTTGGCTTCCGATTCATGGTCGGCAAAGTGCTGGAACAGCATGTCGACGTTCGAATGCTCGAAGTTGTATTTGGACTGCTCGACTTCGTTCTGGTGATAGACGTCGCCGTAGGTCAGCACGCGGCTGTCGCTCTTCGCCCAGACGAGGTCATAGACGTTCTCGACGCCCTGCAGGACCATCGCCAGGCGTTCGAGACCGTAGGTGATTTCGCCGAGCACCGGCTTGCAGGTCAGCGAGCCGACTTCCTGGAAATAAGTGAATTGCGTCACCTCCATGCCGTCGAGCCAGACTTCCCAGCCGAGGCCCCAGGCGCCGAGCGTCGGCGATTCCCAGTCGTCCTCGACGAAGCGGATGTCGTGTTGCGCAAGGTCGATGCCGAGCGCCGTCAGCGATTGCAGGTAAAGCTCCTGGATGTTGGCCGGCGACGGCTTGAGGACGACCTGGTACTGGTAGTAGTGCTGCAGGCGGTTCGGGTTCTCGCCGTAGCGGCCGTCCTTGGGTCGGCGCGACGGCTGGACGTAGGCCGCGTTCCACGGCTCGGGGCCGATGGCGCGCAGGAAGGTCGCAGTGTGAAAGGTGCCGGCGCCGACCTCGATGTCATAAGGCTGGAGTAGCGCGCATCCGTGCTGGTCCCAGAAATTCTGGAGACGCAGAATGACTTCCTGAAAAGTTGGCATGAAAGGCTTCGTAAATTCGGGAGAGGCCAGATTTTACTTGGTTTTTCATGCCACGAGAGCGCTGGATCAAGCGCCTGCGGCAAACGCTCGAGAATTTAAAATCTACCGCAGAGGCACAGAGACGCAGAGGGGTCGCAGAAAAGATCAAGAAACAGGATAGCCCCTGTCTTGCCCGCCTTCTTTTCTCTGCGCGATCTCTGCGCCTCTGCGCCTCTGCGGTGGGTTATCGTTCCCGCCGCAGGCCGCGTCGCGGATCAGTACGACAAAGTCATTGAGCAGCCGTATTTTCCGCCGGGCAGCAGGGTCACCGCGTAATCGGCGAAATCGCCGCGCTCGACACAGAGGTAACCGACATGGTTGCCGGCACCAAGGTCGGCCATGTTCTTGTCGTTGGTCCACGCGTTCCAGACCAGCGCGCAGCGGCTGTTCGATTCGATGTTGAAACCTTCGCTGTCGCAATGCACCGTCTGCCGCGCCGGGGCGTTGAGATAAATGCTGTCGGTAACCGCGCTGATCGTCACGTCGCCCTGCTGTTCCTGGCGCGCGAAGTTGTCCATCTTGTCGATCAGAGTGAGTCCGGCGAGGCCGGAGACGCGCGTCCGGGCGACGTCGGGAACGGCAAAATAGGTATGGAAGGCAAAGGCGAAAGGCGCGACGTCGGGGCCGCGGTTCTGCGCCGAAATGGCGAGGCGTAACTCGCTGCCGACGACGATCTCGAGGCGGAAGGCGAAGGCGTGCGGCCACAACGCGGAGGTCGTCGCGTCGCCAACGAGCTCGAGCTCAAGGCGCGTCGCACCACTTTCGAGCGCCTGCGCGCCGATCAGCGTCCACGGCATGGTGCGGGCGAAGCCGTGCAGCGTTTTGCCGTCGGGTCCCGGGCCGAACCACGGCAGGCAGAGCGGGATGCCGCCGCGCATCGGTCGCCCGGCGTCAATGACGCATTTCGGCGAGACCCACAGCATCTCGCGCTGACCGGTCGCGCGATAGGCCATCACGTGCGCGCCCTGCAGGGCGATGACCGCGCGACCGAGCGCGTTGTCTACGACGAGCATCGGCAGCGCCGTGTCGCCCGCTTGCTGATGCGCGAGATAGAGTTCGCTCGAACTGACGATGCGGATTCCGGCGGCCTTGATCAGCGCTTCGGAAATAGACGCTGCTGCGGACGGTGCTACAGGCTGATCGGACACGGGCACTCCTCGTCGAAAAGCGGGTAATGAAAGGTGCGGGAAGCGGCGCCCGGACTACGGTTGCGCCGTCTTGGCGAGGCTTTGTTTCTTCTTCATGAATTCGCGAAAGCGGAAGTCATTTTCGAGAATGTGCTGGGTCAGCCACGACTTGACAAAGTTCATCGTCTCCATTTCGAGGCGCAGGCTGCCGTCCTCGTAGGATTGCTGCAAGCGGAAAATGGTGTCGATCATCGCTTCGTGAATCTGCTGGTGCTCGCCGGCCAGCGGGAAGCCCGCCGCGTCCATGATCGACTCCTCTTGGCGAAAATGCATTTCGGCGTAGGCGATGAGTCGGTTGAGCAGCGGCACAATATCGCGCTGATTGCGCTCCTCAAGCCAGTGCGAATGAAAAGCGTTGATCAGCCGGAACAGTTCTTTGTGCTGCTGATCAATCGTCTCGTTACCGATCAGATAGTGATCGGACCACGTCAGCAAGGCCATGGTGGCGTTCTCTCAGGAAGGGACGGGGCGTGCAGCACTGCGCCGCCATAATAAAACGATCAGCAGCAGCGCGCCAGCGATCACCAGCCAATTGCCCCACCGCACGTAGGGCGTGCTGCCGGTGTAAGCGCGCACTTGCCCGCGCAAGGCGCCGCGCGTGAAGGGTGGGAGGACGCTCACTACCTCACCGTCGGCGCCGATGATGGCGGTCATCCCAGTATTCGTCGCGCGTAACATCATGCGGCCCGTTTCGCGCGCGCGCATCTGCGCGATCTGCAGGTGTTGCGCGGGTGCCAGCGAGTCGCCGAACCAGGCGACGTTGGAAAGATTAACGAGCAGTGTTGCTTCGGGCAGCGCGCGAATGATCTGTTCGCCGAAAGCATCCTCGTAGCAGATATTGACGGCGACTTTCTGACCGGCGATGCGCAGCGCGGGCTGGCGGGCGGCGCCCGGCGTGAAATCGGACATCGGAATGTTGGCCAGTTTGAGGAACCAGCCAAAGCCGGGCGGGACGAACTCGCCAAAAGGAACGAGGTGCGACTTGCTGTATTGCTGCGTCGGCGAGGTGCCGAGGCTGATCGCGCTATTGGTGTATTGCGTCGCCTGACCGATGGCGATGCCGAGCAGCAGGTCACCGTTTTCGCGTTCGGCGAGTTTTTTCAATTCGTCCAGATACTCACGCGGCACTTGCTCGAGAAAGGCCGGCAGCGCCGTCTCGGGCATTACCGTGAGCTGCGCCGGGTTATCCTGCGCCAGGCGGGAGTAGGTGTGCAACGATTCGGAGAATTTTTCCGGCCGCCATTTGAGGTCCTGCGCGACGTTGCCCTGAAGCAGCGCGACCGAGAGCGGCGCGCCGTCCGGCGCCGTCCAGCGGACTTCGCCGAGCAGCGCCCCGGCAGCGAGTAGTAGTCCGGCGGCGAGCACGGGCGGCACGGCCTTGCGCGGGGCTCGCCAGGCCGTCGCCAGCAGCGCGGCAAAGAGCGCGCTGGCGAACGAAACGCCGAACACGCCGAATACTGGCGCCAGCCCCGCGAGCGGGCTGGGAAGCGTCTGCGAATAGCCGACGGCAAGCCAGGGAAAACCGGTGAGTACCCAGCCGCGCAGCCATTCGCCAAGCGCCCACAAGGCGGCGAAAAAGAGCGCTGGCGGCCACCAGCCGGCCGGGGAAAAGCGCACGAAGAGCGCCCCGACGGCAGCCGGGTAGAGGGACATAATGACGCAGAAGAGGAAGGTGGCGAGCGCGGCGACCGCCGCCGGCATTCCGCCAAAGACGCTCAAGCTGACATAGACCCACGAGACGCCGGCGATGAACAGGCCAAAGCCGAAGGCGGCGCCGATCAGCGCGCCCTGATACCCCCCTTTTGGCGCGCCGCGTTGCTCGTCGGCGGCGCCAGCGAGCAGCGCGTACAGCGCGGCGAGCGTCAGCCCGATCAGCGGGAACCAGGCAAAGGGCGCGTAGGCGAGGACGCTGAGCGCGCCGAGCAGCAGCGCGGCAAAAAGGCGGTAAGCGCGGGCCTTAAGCCGCGACATCGGCGTCTTGAACGCTGCCGACGAGCAGGGTGTAGAGGCGGCGGCTGTCGGCGCGCAGGACGTGGAAGCGCAAGCCGTCGACGTCGATCGTCTCGTTACGCTTCGGCACGCGGCCGAGGTGTTGCAAAATCAGGCCGCCGACCGTATTGCACTCGGCGTCGCTAAAATGCGTGCCGAGCGCCGCGTTGAAGTCGGCGATCTCGGTTTGCGCCTTGACGCGGTAGCGGCCGCTCTCGTCAAGCCGGATGGCATCGTCGGCCGCGTCGAAATCGTATTCGTCCTCGATATCGCCGACGATCTGCTCGAGGACGTCTTCGATGGTGATCAGCCCGCAGACGCCGGCGTATTCGTCGATGACGATCGCCATGTGGTTGTGCGAGACGCGAAACTCGCGCAGCAGCACGTTGAGACGTTTCGATCCGGGAATGAAAACCGCCGGGCGCAGCCACTCGCGGCGCCGGAATTGCTCCTCGCTATGCACGCGGAGAAGGTCTTTGGCGAGGAGCACGCCGATCACCCGGTCGCGGTTGCCGTCGATGACCGGAAAGCGCGAATGGCCGGTGCGGTTGACTTGCGCAATCACGTCGGCGAGGCGGTCGTCGATATCGACGATTTCAATTTGCGCGCGCGGAACCATGATGTCGCGCACGCTGATTTCCGAGGCGGCGAGGGCGCCTTCGGTGATCGACAGGGCGTCGGCGTCGAGCAGGTCGCGCTCGTGCGCCGAACGCAGCAGTTCGATCAGTTGTTCCCGATCCTCGGGTTCGCGCAGGAGAAAGGAAGAGAGGCGTTCGAATAAGCTCGGTTTGTCAGGGTCCATTTTGCAGTCAAGAGTAAGGCGCGAGGGTTATCGGCAGGAAGGCGTCGGTTGCCGATTTACCGCTTGCTTTCACTGAGTCAAATACGGGTCAGCATACCCGAGTCCGGCGAGGATCGCCCGCTCATGGTTCTCCATGCGGCGTGCGTCGTCCTCTCCGGCCTGGTGATCGTAGCCTTGCAGATGCAGCAGGCCATGAACGATCAGGTGGGCGTAATGGGCGAGCGGCGACTTGCCTTGCTCGGCCGCTTCGCGCTCGACGACCGGCGCGCAGACGACGAGGTCGCCGCAAACGACGGGTTCGCTGGCGTAGGGAAACGAGAGCACGTTGGTCGCGTAATCCTTGTGCCGATAATCGCGGTTGAGCGCGCGGCCTTCGCCTTCGTCGACAAAGCGGACGGTGATCTGGCCGCCACGCGGGCCGTCGACGTCGAGCGCCGCGCGTGCCCAGGCGCGGACGTGCACGCGCGCGGGCAAACGATCGGGTGCGTGCGCGTACTGCACGCTGAGGTTCAAGCGCTTACTGGCCATCGCGTTGCGCTTCTTCTGCTGCCGTATGGGCCTCGTAGGCCGAGACGATGCGCGCTACCAGCGGGTGGCGAACGACGTCGTCCTTCTGGAACTCGGTGAAGGCGATGCCGCGCACCTCCTGGAGAATCTTGCGCGCTTCGATGAGGCCGCTCTTCTGGCCGCGCTGCAGGTCAATCTGCGTCACGTCGCCGGTGACCACCGCCTTGGCGCCGATGCCGATGCGCGTGAGGAACATCTTCATCTGCTCGGGCGTCGTGTTCTGCGCCTCGTCGAGGATGATGAAGGCATGATTGAGCGTGCGCCCGCGCATGTAGGCGAGCGGCGCGATCTCGATGGCGCCACGTTCGAAGAGTTTGGCCACCTTGTCAAAGCCCATGAGATCGTAGAGCGCGTCGTAGAGTGGGCGCAGATACGGATCGACTTTCTGTGCCAGGTCGCCGGGCAAAAAACCGAGCCGCTCGCCGGCCTCGACCGCCGGCCGCGTCAGGACGATGCGCTGGACGAGTTCGCGCTCGATCGCGTCGACCGCCGAGGCGACGGCGAGATACGTCTTGCCGGTTCCGGCCGGGCCGGTGCCGAAGGTGATGTCGTGTTCCTGGATGTTCTTCAAATACTCGATCTGGTTCGGCGTGCGGCCGTGCAGTTCGGTCTTGCGCGTCATCAGTGTCGGCGACAGGCCGCTGACCAGCGAACCCTGGCGCGCTGGCCGGTTCATGAGTTCGATCAGGCCGAGCTGGATATCGTCGACCGAGAGCGTGTCTTTGGCCAGCGCGTAGAACATCTGCAGCGCTTCGGAGGCGCGCGCCGTCTGCTCGGCGGCGCCGCGCAGCGTGAAGCGCTCGCCGCGGCGGGCGATCGACACGTCGAGTGCGGTTTCGAGCTGACGCAGGTTTTCGTCGAGCGCGCCACAGAGGTTGGCCAGCCGGTGGTTATCGACCGGGGAGAGGAGAACGTCAATCGCCGCCGGTGCGGTTGGAGTTTTTGGACTCATGGTTCCTTGACCAGTATCTCGCCACGCAGCGAATGCGGCATGGCCGACACGATGCGCAGGTTCACGAAACTGTGGATGAGACGCGGATTACCGGCGAAATTCACGATGCGGTTGTTGTCGCTGCGCCCGGCAAGCTCGCTGGCGTCCTTCTTCGACTGCCCTTCGACGAGAACCCGCTGCACGCTGCCGACCATCGCCTGCGAAACCTCCTGCGCCAGTGCGTCGATGCGCTGCTGCAGCCGCAGCAGGCGCTCCTGCTTGATCGCATGCGGCGTATCGTCGGAAAGTTCAGCAGCCGGCGTGCCCGGGCGCGCGCTGTAGAGAAAGGAAAACGACGCGTCAAAACGCACGTCGTCGATCAGCTTCATTGTTTTCTCAAAGTCCTCGGCGCTCTCGCCGGGGAAGCCGACGATGAAGTCCGACGACAGCGACAGGTCGGGCCGCGCGGCGCGTAGCCGGCGCACCAGGCTCTTGTATTCGATCGCCGTGTAGCCGCGTTTCATCGCCGCGAGAACGCGGTCCGACCCCGACTGCACCGGCAGATGCAGGTGCGAGACGAGCTTCGCAACGCTGGCATAAACGTCGATCAGCCGCTGCGAAAGTTCGCGCGGATGCGAGGTGGTGTAGCGGATGCGCTCGATCCCGGGGATTTCGGCAATATATTCGATCACCAGCGCGAGGTCGGCGAGTTCATCCGAGCTGCCGCCGGCGCCCATCGCGCCGCGGTAGGCATTGACGTTCTGCCCGAGCAGGGTGATCTCCTTGACGCCCTGCGCGGCAAGGCCGGCGACCTCGGTGAGCACGTCGTCAAAGGGGCGTGAAACTTCCTGGCCGCGCGTATAGGGAACGATGCAGAACGAGCAGAACTTGCTGCACCCTTCCATGATCGAGACGAAGGCCGACGCCCCCTCGACCGTCGCCGGCGGCAGATTGTCGAACTTCTCGATTTCGGGAAACGACACGTCGACCTGCGACTTGCGCGTCCGCCGCCGTTCGGCGATGAGTTGTGGCAGCCGGTGCAGCGTCTGCGGGCCGAAGACGACGTCGACGAAAGGCGCGCGGGCAACGATTGCCGCGCCCTCCTGGCTCGCCACGCAGCCACCGACGCCGATCACCAGGTCGGGCTTGGCCAACTTGAGCAAGCGCACCCGGCCGAGGTCGTGGAACACGCGCTCCTGCGCTTTCTCACGCACCGAGCAGGTGTTGAAGAGAATGATGTCGGCGTCTTCGGGGTTGTCGGTCTTGACGATGTCTTCAGAAGCCGCGAGCACGTCGGCCATTTTGTCCGAATCGTACTCGTTCATCTGGCACCCGAAGGTGCGGATGAACAGTTTTTTTGCCATTTTTTCCTGGATCAGTTTTTCGGACGTGCCGAGATTTCGGTGGGGCTGACCATCCATACGCGGAATATGGCGCCTGCGGCGTCAGCGAGGTAAATCACATTTTCCGAATCCTGAATCGTCATCGGCATGACGATCAGGTTCCGCTGGCTGCGAAACTGGACCGCTGGCGCGAGCGGCAAGGACTTGCCGTCGATCACCACCAGCCCGTCACCGGCCGGCGGTTGCATCACGCCAACCTTGGCTTCCGGCGGCAGCGTGCGGTTCGTCACGTAGACCTCGTATTGCGTCGGCGCGCCGGAATTGGCCACAGCGGCTTCAATAATGGCGCTGACGATCGAGGCGATAAGAGAGGCAGGTAGCGGCATGCGGCCATTATAGACAAGGTTCTCGCGCTTGTGTCAGCGCAAAACTTGACCACCGGCCGCCGCCCACCCTATAATCTCGCGCCCCAAGAGGTGATGTAGCTCAGTTGGTTAGAGCGATGGATTCATAACCCATAGGTCGGCAGTTCAATTCTGCCCATCACCACCAAA
>JBBRXI010000080.1:0-8522 GCA_038248575.1 Burkholderiales bacterium
ATATCCTTGATCTGATCGAGCTGAAATTCAGAGTCAGCGTGCAGGGTGATGGCCTTGTCCTTGTCGCCCAGTTCCACCTTGGCGCTTGTCCCCTTGAAGTCGTGACGACCGACAATCTTTTTTCCCGTCGTATCGATGGCGTTCTTGAGCGCCACCATGTCCACTTCTGAAGAAAAATCGAACGATGGCATCAGAACCTCCGCTTAAGCAAAATGGCAAACGTAATGGTAGGGCTCGGTGCAGGTGATTTCGAACGACGAGCTGGCGGGCACGGCGAACGATTGCCCGGCCGCGTAGCCGGTCCACTCGCTCTCCCCCTGCAGACGGACCTGGCACGAACCGCCGACGCCTTCCATGATTTCGGCGGCAGCGGTGTTGAAACTCAGCGATGACGGCAGAATGACGCCAACGGTCTTCTTCGTGCCGTCGGCAAACTCGACGGTGTGGCTGACGCACTTGCCGTCGAAATAGACGTTGGCCTTCTTGACGACGCTGACTCCATTGAACTGCGACATGTTTACATTCCCCGTTAGATTTTCATCATCGACGTCGAGTCGAAGCCGAACAAGCCGAGCAAGAGCACGAAGAAAACGACGCAAGCCCCCGTCCTGCCTGCCCTGGCCATCCGTGCCAGTTCGCCGGCGATGACCAGCCTGTAGCGCATGCAGGCGCCGATCCCGAAGCTCATGCCGAACGCCGAGACCTGCTCCTCCGTTAACCCTATATCGGCAAGCGCCTCAGCCCTTGCGCGCCGCGAGATTCGCGGCAATGCGCATGCGCAGCGCGTTGAGCTTGATGAAGCCGCCTGCGTCCTTCTGATCGTAGGCGCCGGCGTCGTCCTCGAACGTCGCGATCGTTGAATCAAAGAGCGAGTCGGTCTTCGAATCGCGGCCGGTGACGATGACGTTGCCCTTGTAGAGCTTGAGCCGCACCCAGCCGTTGACCCTTTGCTGAGTCGCGTCGATCAAGGTCTGCAGCGCTGCGCGCTCGGGGCTCCACCAGTAGCCGTTGTAGATCATGCTGGCATAGCGCGGCATCAGGTCGTCCTTGAGGTGGGCGACTTCGCGGTCGAGCGTGATCGACTCAATGGCGCGGTGCGCACGCAGCAGGATCGTTCCACCCGGCGTCTCGTAGCAGCCGCGCGATTTCATGCCGACGTAGCGGTTTTCGACGAGGTCGATGCGGCCGACGCCGTGCTTGCCACCGAGCTGGTTGAGCAGCGCGAGCAACTCATGCGCCGGCATGCGGCGCCCGTTGATCGCTACGAGGTCGCCCTTTTCGAACTCTAGATCGACGTATTCGGCAGCGTCGGGCGCCGCTTCCGGCGAGACCGACCAGCGCCACATCGACTCTTCGGCCTCGGCCGCCGGGTCTTCGAGGTGACGGCCTTCGTAGCTGATGTGCAGCAGATTGGCGTCCATCGAGTACGGCGAGCCACCGGACTTGTGCTTCATCTCGACCGGAATGCCGTTTTCGTCGGCGTAGGCGAGCAGTTTTTCGCGCGAGAGCAGATCCCATTCACGCCACGGGGCGATGATCTTGATGCCCGGTTTGAGCGCATAGGCGCCGAGCTCGAAGCGCACCTGGTCATTACCCTTGCCGGTCGCCCCGTGCGAAATCGCATCGGCACCGGTGAGGTTCACGATGTCAATCATTCGCCTGGCAATCAGCGGCCGAGCGATCGACGTACCGAGCAGGTATTCGCCTTCATAGACCGTATTGGCGCGGAACATCGGAAAAACGAAGTCGCGCACGAACTCTTCGCGCAGGTCGTCGATGTAGATGTTCTCCGGCTTGATGCCGAACTTGATCGCCTTCGGACGCGCCGCCTCGAGTTCGTCGCCCTGGCCAAGGTCGGCGGTAAAGGTGACCACCTCGCAGGCGTAAGTATCCTGCAACCACTTGAGAATGACCGAGGTATCGAGCCCGCCCGAATACGCCAGCACTGCCTTTTTCACATCACTCATTGATCAGCTCCAGTTAGAAGTGAGGACCCGAGGAGTAAGGAGTGGAGCCGGATTCCCGGCCCACCCTCGGCTCTTCTCAGCTCCCGGATTTATGCGACCGAGGACAAGATACTCCATCAGCGCCTTTTGTACGTGCAAGCGGTTTTCCGCCTCGTCCCAGACCAGGCTTTGCGGGCCGTCGATCACTTCGGCCGAGACTTCCTCGCCGCGGTGCGCCGGCAGGCAATGCAGGAAGACCGCGTGTTCGCGGGCGGCACGCATCATCTCGGCGTCGACCTGCCAGTCGGCGAAATCGCGCAAGCGCTCTTCGTTCTCGGCTTCGAAACCCATCGACGTCCACACGTCGGTGGTGACGATGTCGGCATCTTTTGCCGCGGCCATCGGATCGGCGAACTGCTCGAAGTGGCCGGTACCGTGCAGGCCGGCACGTTCGACCTCGACTTCATAGCCCGGCGGCGTAGACACGCGGACGTTAAAGTCGAGAACTTCGGCCGCTTGCAGCCAGGTATTGCAGACGTTGTTCGAATCACCGATCCAGGCAACCGTCTTGCCCTGGATCGGACCGCGCTGTTCGATATAGGTATAAATGTCGGCCATGATCTGGCACGGGTGATACTCGTTGGTCAGTCCGTTGATCACCGGCACGCGCGAGTGGGCGGCAAAGCGCTCGACGATCTCCTGTTCGAAGGTGCGGATCATCACCACGTCGCTCATGCGCGAGATCACCTGACCGGCGTCCTCGACCGGTTCGCCGCGCCCGAGTTGCGAGTCGCGCGTATTGAGGTAGATCGCCGCGCCGCCCAGTTGCTGCATTCCAGCCTCGAAGGAGAGCCGCGTACGCGTACTCGCCTTCTCGAAAATCATCACCAGCGTGCGGTCCGAAAGCGGCCAGTAGCGCTGGTACGACTTGAACTGTGCCTTGATCCAGCTGGTGCGCGCGAAGAGGTAGTCAAATTCATCGCGCGTGAAATCCTTGAATTGAAGGAAATGCCTGAGCGCAGTTTTGGTCGTGCTCATGTCGGCCCGCCTGGCGAGAGAAAAGCGCGGATAAGAGCGCCCAGGCGGGCGACCAGTTCGCGTCCTTCTTCAGCGCTGAAAGTAAGCGGCGGCAGCAGCCGCACGACCTTGTCGGCGGTGACGCTGATCAGCAGGCCGCTGTCGAGGCCACGACGCATCAATTCGCCGCACGGGCGGTCGAGCTCGACGCCGATCATCAGGCCCATGCCGCGTATGTCCACGACGCCAGGCAAACCCGCCAGCGACTCGGCGAGGCCTTCGCGGATCAATTTGCCGATAGCGACGGCATTTTCGAGCAAGCGATCCCGCTCCATCACTTCGATCGTCGTCAAGGCAGCCGTTGTCGCCAACGGGTTGCCGCCGAAGGTCGAGCCGTGATTGCCGGGCTTGAATAAACCGGTCGCTCGCCCGCCCGCAAGACAGGCGCCGATCGGCACACCGCCAGCGAGTCCCTTGGCCAGGGTGACGACATCGGGTGCTATTGCCGCGTGCTGGAAGCCGCACCAGGTACCGGTCCGGCCCATTCCGCACTGCACCTCGTCGCACATCAGCAGCCAGCCTTTTTCGTCGCATAGTGCGCGCACGCCGCGCTGGAAATCAGCGTCGGCCAGATGTACGCCACCCTCGCCCTGGATGATTTCGACCAGCACTGCGACGACGTTGTGATCGTGCTCGGCGATGGCGCGGATGGCGGCAAGATCGTTGTAGGGGACGCGCACGAACCCGGCGACGAGCGGCTCAAACCCGGCTTGCGTCTTGCGGTTTCCGGTCGCCGACAAGGTCGCCATCGTGCGTCCGTGAAAAGCATGTTCCATGACGATGATCGCCGGATTGTCGATGCCGCGCTGATGACCGTACAAGCGCGCAAGTTTGATCGCCGCTTCATTGGCTTCGCAACCCGAGTTACAGAAAAACACTTCGTCCATGCCGGTGAGGGCAGCCAGCTTGTCGGCCAGTTGCTCCTGCTGCGGGATGCGGTAGAGATTCGAGGTGTGCAGCAGGCGGCCAGCCTGTGCGGCGATCGCTGCGACGAGATCAGGATGGTTGTGGCCGAGCGTCGACACCGCAATTCCGGCCAGCGCGTCGAGATAAATCTTTCCCTCGCTGTCGGTTATCCAGCTACCGTCGCCATGCACAAAGGCGACCGGCAGTCGGGCATAAGTGTTCATCAGATGAGACATATCCAACCCCTTGCTGAGGTCCACTAACTGAAACGGCGGCTTGCGCCGCCGCAATAACCACGCTTCGCGCCAGTTCGGCTGGCCGCCGGGCGCGCATTTCGCGATGCGCCCGCCCATGGAGCAAGGGGAAGAATTTTAAGGGAAAAGCCCTGACTTGTATATAAGAGCGATCGTCCGCGGCATGTGAGCAGCGCGTTACAATGCGTCATGCGAATCGCTGTTTTCAACCAGAAGGGTGGCGTCGGAAAAACGACAACGACACTCAATCTTGGCGCCGCCAGCGTTCGCGTCGGCGGCCAGCCGCTCCTGCTCGACCTAGATCCGCAGTGCCATCTGTCGGTGATCCACGGCATCCCGCCGCAGGATTCGGGACGTACGCTCTTCGCCTTCTATCAGGGCCTGCGCGCGCTCGATGAACTGGCGTTGCCTTGGCCGGGTGTCGGTCGCATCATTCCTTCGCACCAGCAATTGATCAAGGCCGACGCGATTTTCGGCAAGGGGCCGGCGGTCCTCAACAAGCTGCGCTCCGGCCTCGACGCCCTCGACGAATCGATACCCGGCAACGCGGCGCACGATACGCTGATCGATTGCTGCCCCTATATCGGCGTTCTCGCGCTCAACGCAATTTTCGCCTGCGACGTGGTTCTTATCCCGATTTCGACCGACTACCTGTCACTGCAGGCCGCCGAGCAGATGACGCGGACGCTGACGATTCTCGAACCCGTACTCAAACGACGCATCGCGCGGCGTTACCTGCTGACGCGCTACGATCGCCGGCGCAAGATGAGCGGCGATGTGCAGGCGCAGTTGCGCAGTCGCTATGACGGGGAGGTCTGCCGTACGGTAATCCGGGAAAACGTCTCGGTCGCTGAAAGTCCGGCCAGGCAGCGCGACGTTTTTGCCCACAACGCGGCGAGCAGCGGCGCGCATGATTACGCCGCGCTGCACGATGAACTTCACGGCGGAAGTTCTGCGACCGGCCCAGCAAGCGACTAGGCGCTCGGCTCGAGCGAGGCCCGTGCGCAACTCAGATTGACAAGAAAAACGGCGTCCGCAGACGCCGTTTTTCGCTGTCATGCGACGCGCGCGGTCAGGCGGCCAGCGCCTTGATCTGACTCGACAGGCGGCTCTTGTGACGCGAGGCCTTGTTCTTGTGCACGATCTTCTTGTCGGCGATGCGGTCGATCACCGAAACGGATTCCTGATAGATGCTTTGCGCGGCAGCCTTGTCGCCGGCGACGATTGCCTTTTGCACACGCTTGACGGCCGTGCGCAAAGTCGAGCGCAGGCTGGCGTTGTGGGCGCGTTGCTTGACGGCTTGGCGGGCGCGCTTGCGCGCTTGTGCGCTGTTGGCCATGGTGGTCAGTCCTAAATGCGTTAATCGAAAACGCGCAATTTTACAGAGTTAGGTCAGCCGATGCAAGACGTTTGTGCGTCCTGCTGCTGTTCGCTACCGCGACGTGCGGCGACGTGGCTGCTATCGCCGAACCGGCTCAGCGGCTAAGATGACGGCTCCCGCGCCACGAGCGGACCGCGCGCCCGACAAAACGAAAAAATGAACCTGCTCAAAGCCCTCGCCACCGTCAGTGGAATGACCTTGCTCTCGCGTATCCTCGGTTTCGTTCGCGATTTTGTCATCGCCCGCATCTTCGGCGCCGGCATGCTGACCGACGCCTTCTTCGTCGCCTTCAAGCTGCCCAACCTGTTGCGCCGTCTGTTCGCCGAAGGGGCATTTTCGCAAGCCTTCGTGCCGATCCTCGGCGAATACAAGAACAAACGCGGCGACGCGCATGCCAAGCTCCTCGTCGACCACGTCGCCAGCCTGCTTTTCCTGATTCTCTTTGCCGTAACGCTGCTCGGCATCGCCGCGGCGCCGCTCATCGTCTACATTTCGGCGCCGGGGTTTGCCGCCGACGCGGGCAAGTTCGCGCTGACCGTCGAGCTGACGCGGATCACTTTCCCCTACATTCTCTTCATGTCGCTGGTCGCCCTCTCGGGCGGCGTACTCAACACCTGGAGCCGCTTTGCCGTCCCGGCGTTTACGCCGGTCCTGCTCAACCTCTCGTTCATCGCCATGGCGCTCTTTGCCGCGCCGTGGTTCGCCCAACCGGTCATGGCGCTCGGCTGGGCGGTGTTCATCGGCGGGCTGCTGCAGCTCGTTTTCCAGTTGCCGAGCTTAAAGCGCATCGGCATGCTGCCGCGCTTTGCGCTCGACTGGCGCGACGAAGGCGTGCGCCGCATCCTCAAACTGATGGCCCCGGCCGTCCTCGGTGTCTCGGTGGCGCAGGTCAGCCTGCTGATCAATACCGTTTTCGCGTCCTTTCTCGCCACTGGCAGCGTCTCCTGGCTCTATTACGCCGACCGCCTGATGGAATTTCCGGCCGGGATGCTCGGCGCCGCGCTGGGTACCATCCTCCTGCCCTCGCTGGCCAAATACCACGCCCGGGAGGCATTCGACGACTATTCAAAACTGCTCGACTGGGGGCTGCGCGTCACCTTGTTGCTCGCCGCGCCAGCCGCGTTGGCACTGGCGATCATCGCCGTACCACTGATCACGACGCTGTTTTATCACGGCGCGTTTACCGCCCACGACGTGCTGCAGACACGCGATGCACTCGTCGCCTACAGCGTCGGACTGCTCGGCTTGATTCTGGTCAAGGTCCTCGCGCCGGGCTTTTACGCCCGGCAGAACGTCCGCACGCCGGTCAAGATTGCGCTCGTCACGCTGTTCGTGACGCAAATGCTCAACCTCGCGCTGATTGGCTGGCTCAAACACGCCGGGTTGGCGCTATCGATCGGTCTGGCTGCTTGCCTCAATGCGCTTTTGCTCTATCGCGGACTGCGCCGGCACGGCATCTACGCGCCGCAGCCGGGCTGGCCTGTGTTTTACGCCAAGCTCGCGGCCGCGCTGCTGACCATGGGTTGCGCGCTGTGGCTCTCCGGCGGCGCCGCTGACGACTGGCTGCGCTGGAGCCTCGCCGAGCGCCTGCTGCGCCTCGCGCTGGTCGTGACATTGGGCGGCGCGGTTTATTTCGCTACACTATGGGTCAGCGGTTTCCGCTGGCGCGATTTCAGGCGCCGCGGCGCCGAATAATTGCTGGAGGAAACGCCGTGAAACTGACGAGCACGAGCTTTGCTGAAAGCCAGGACATTGCCGGACGCTACGCGTTCTGCATTCCCGACGCAGCGCACCACGTCTGCCTGGGCGGCAATGTCAATCCGCAACTCGCATGGCGCGACGCACCGGCGGGAACGCGCTCGTTCGCGCTGATCTGCCACGACCCCGACGTGCCGAGCCGCGGCGACGACGTCAACCAGGAAGGACGCAGCGTCCCGGCAAGCTTGCCGCGCGTCGATTTCTTCCATTGGGTGCTCGTCGACCTGCCGCTGAGCGTCGCCGAAATTGGCGAAGGCGAGTTCTCGCACGAGGTGACGCCGCGCGGCAAGGCGGGCCCGGCGAGCGCGCACGGCGCACGCCAGGGGCTCAACGACTACACCGTCTGGTTTTCGGGCGACAACGACATGCGCGGCGACTACTTTGGCTTCGACGGACCGTGCCCGCCGTGGAACGACGAGATCCGCCACCGCTATGTGTTTACGCTGTTCGCGCTCGACGTCGCGACGCTGCCGGTCGACGGCAAATTTACCGGCCCGGACGCGCGCCTCGCGATGCGCGACCACGTTCTGGCCGAGGCCAGCCTGACCGGCCTCTACGCGCTCAATCCGGCACTCGCGCGCTAGGGCGCGAGGTTCTCAGGCCAGCGGCAGGATCGGCACGATCATCAGTGCGACGATGTTGATGATCTTGATCAGCGGGTTGATGGCAGGGCCGGCGGTGTCTTTGTAAGGGTCGCCGACGGTGTCGCCAGTCACCGACGCCTTGTGCGCTTCGGACCCCTTGCCGCCGAAATGGCCGTCTTCGATGTATTTCTTGGCGTTGTCCCAGGCGCCGCCGCCGGTGGTCATCGAAATCGCGACGAAAAGACCGGTGATGATCGTTCCCATCAACAGGCCGCCGAGTGCCTTCGGACCGAGCAGCAGCCCGACGAGCACCGGCGCCAGGACCGGCAGCAGCGAGGGGACGATCATCTCCTTGATCGCCGCGCTCGTCAGCAAGCCGACGGCGCGCGAGTAGTCGGGTATCGCGTTGCCGTCGATGAGGCCCGGGATTTCGCGGAACTGGCGGCGCACCTCGACGACGACCGAAGCGGCGGCGCGGCCGACCGCTTCCATGGCCATGGCGCTGAACAGATACGGGATCAGCCCCCCGATGAACAGGCCAATAACCCGCGGCGCTGGGTGGCCTGCTGATGGGCACCATCGTCACCGGCCTGTTTGTCGCCATCAGCATGTGCAC
>JBBRXI010000081.1:0-8345 GCA_038248575.1 Burkholderiales bacterium
AAAGGCAGTGGCCGCTTGCCTTCCCGGATGCGGGCAAACAGCGTCGATTTGACAACGTCCTCGAGATCGACCGAAGGAAAAGCCGAGCGCGGCTGCGCCGGGAAGCTGCCAGCGCCCATGTAGCCGACGTTCCACAAGGTTTTGAGCCATTCGGCGGTGTCGAGCGCAAGCTGCGCGAGCTCGTTTTCGCAGTTCGTTCGCTCGTCGCTGCAGGGGCTCGTCGCGCTCGCCAGTTCCGCCTCGTGCATGCGCGCGCGCAGACACTCATCGAAAAGCTGGCCGACCCATTGTGCATCTCCCGGCGGCAGCCGCTCGATGCGTTCGAAAAGAATCATCAACTCGTCGGCGTCGAGCGGCGTGCTCTCGTCGGTCATGGTTCCAGCTCCGAATGGATAGCACAAAAGTCTAGCGTGTCGCGGCGTTTGCCGATAGCCCCCGGCCGGTGCGCCGAAATCCGTTAAAATTCATGCTGCTTGTCGCGCTGTGCGACAACGGACAAGTCGGGGGGCGGGCGTGATCGGCAAAACGGTATTGGTGACCGGCGCGGCAAAGCGCGTGGGGCGTGCCATCGCCTGCGAGCTCCATGCCGCGGGTGCCAACGTCATGGTGCATTATCGCCATGCGCAGGCGGCGGCCGAAGCGCTCGCCGACGAACTTAACGCCCGGCGGCCGGGGTCCGCGTTTTGCCAGCAGGCCGACCTCGTAGACGTCGCCGCGCTCGCGGCGCTGGTCGAAGGGACGCTCGGGCACTTTGGCCGGCTCGACGCGCTGGTCAACAACGCCTCGAGCTTCTACGCCACACGCCTCGGCGAAATCGAACTGTCCGACTGGGACGATCTCGTCGGCAGCAATCTTAAGGCGCCGCTCTTTCTGACCCAGGCGGCGGCGCCTTATCTCAAGGCGGCGCACGGCGCCGTGGTGAACATCACCGACATCCATGCCGAGCGGCCACTCGCCGGTTATCCGCTGTACTGCTGCGCCAAGGCCGGTTTGCTCGGCCTGACGCGTGCGCTGGCCGTCGAAATGGCGCCCGAGGTGCGCGTCAACGCCGTCGCTCCGGGGCCGATCCTGTGGCCCGAAGACGCCGCGCTCGACGCCGATGCGCGCGCAGCAATCGTTGCCCACACGCTCCTCAAGCACGCCGGCGACCCGCAGGACGTCGCGCGCGCGGTGCGCTTTCTGCTCGCTGAGGCCACCTACGTCACCGGCCAGGTGATCAACATCGACGGTGGCCGCACGGCACATTTGTAAGTTCGTTCCGACAACGGGCCTCGCATAACGCGAGCTTTCCTGTGCGCGTCGTGTCGCGTCGTTAAACTATTCAAGGCCTATGGAAAACTCAAAAAACCTGCTGCGTTTGAAAAAGCGTCTGGAAAGCGACGCCGGCAAGGCGATTGCCGACTACAACATGATCGAGCACGGCGATACCGTTCTCGTTTGCATTTCGGGCGGCAAGGATTCATACGCCATGCTGTCGACGCTGATGGCGCTGCGCAGCCGGGCGCCGGTTGATTTTCGCCTGATCGCGATGAACCTGGACCAGAAGCAGCCAGGTTTCCCGGCCGACGTCCTGCCCGCCTATCTGGCGGCGCTCGGCGTCGAATACCGTATCGTCGAGCAGGACACCTATTCGATCGTCAAGGAGAAGATCCCCGCCGGCAAGACAACGTGCTCACTGTGCTCGCGACTGCGCCGGGGCGTCATTTACCGTACGGCCAAGGAGCTGGGTGCCAACAAGATCGCCCTCGGCCACCATCGCGACGACATCGTGCATACGCTCTTCCTCAATCTGCTTTTTGGTGGCAAGTTGAAAGCCATGCCGCCCAAGCTGGTTACCGACGACGGCGCGCATGTCGTGATTCGGCCACTCGCCTATTGCAGCGAGGCCGATATCGCGCGCTTCGCGCGCGGCATGAATTTTCCGATCATCCCGTGCAACCTCTGCGGCTCGCAGAAAAACCTGCAGCGCCAGAAAATCCGCGAAATGATGGCCGACTGGGACAGCCGTTTTCCGGGACGTACCGAGTCGGTTTTTTCGGCGCTGCAGAACGTTGTTCCCTCGCACCTCGCCGACCGTGCGCTATTCGATTTCAAGGGCTTGCAGGTCAGATCCGGTGACGCCCTGCGCGACGAAATGGACGGCGGCGATACGATGTTCGACCCGTCACCGTTCGCCGGGGGAGCATCGGTCGTCGAACTGCTCAGGCGCTGACGGCGGTGTAAGGTACGCGCCGCGCCTGCTATGATTCGCAAGAGTGCCGACAGACGCGGGCGCCAACGAGCCAAGTGCCATGCAGCAAGGTGGGAACGCTCTGGCATTGGCATTGGGATAAGGATGATGGGCATAGAAAAGACTCAGTCAGTACTGTTCGCGGGCGTCTCGGGACAGGCACGTCTGCACGAGAAAATCGGCAACCCCGAAACGCGGCGCGCCGTCGGTCGCTGCTTAAAACGCGTGCAACGCGCCGTCGACGCTCACGGCGGGCGGACGCTCAGAACCAGCGGCGACGAACTGATTGCCGTTTTCGCCCTCGCCGACGACGCGTTCCATGCCGCCCGCGACATGCAGCAGCGGGTCGCCGACCTGCCCCCCGTCTCGGGCGTGAAACTGGCGATCGGCGTGGGTTTCGCGCACGGTCCGCGCGGCGAGGACGAAGCCGATCTAGCCGACGCGACGGTGAAAATCGCCGCCGCACTGGTCCGCCTCGCCAAACCCGGACAAATCCTGACCTGTGCCGACGCGTACGCGGCGCTCTCGCCGAGCTTGCAACAAGCAACGCGTGATTTGCCCGCGTCGGACAAAGCGCCGACGATGCGTATCCGGGAGGTCGTCGCAGCCGGCACGGCGGCACCCGGGCCGATTGCTGCGAGCGAGCCCGCCGACACGGCGCACGACGGCGAAGCGAAGGGCGCGCGCCTGCGCCTGCGCTATAGAGGCGAGGCGGTGATCCTCGACGCCGCACAGCCGGCGATCCGCTTCGGGCGCGGCGCGGAAAATACGGTGGTGATCACCGATCGCCAGGCTTCGCGCAATCATGCGACGATAGAGCGACGCGACGGGCAGATTTTCGTCATCGACACGAGCACCAACGGCACCTACGTGACGTTCAGCGGCAAGCCGGGGATGGTGCTGCGCCGAAAGGAATGTGTCATCCACGGAACCGGGCTGATTTATTTCGCCTCTTCCGCGGCCGGTTCGCAGGCGGACTGCGCGTTGTTCGAGGAGTTCTAAGCGTAGCCTGCTGGCGCCATAAAAATGGCGGTGTGCGCCACCGCCATGTCGATGAGCGCGCTTGCGTTTTATTTTTTTGCGGTCTTGAGGCAGCCGCTCATGAAGGTTTTTCGCTCGCTGCCCTTGAGCGCCTTGGCCTTGGCCTCGCCGTTGCAGGCACGCATTTTTTCCTGTTGCGCCTGCTGCGCCGGCGACGTCGCCTTCTTTACCGGGTCGGCCGCGAGAACGTTGCCCGCAGCAAAAGCCAGGGCCAGCATCACTATCGTCGATTTCATCGCCAACTCCTTGATCGGGTTTAAGGTTTGGGGATTATAGGCACCATGCCGCCGAGATTGGCAAGCATTTTCTAGATGTCATCGTCAAAAACCGCCTGTTGCTGGCGGTTGATGAATTCGTTCATGCTGTCGATCCCGCGCATCTGCAGAATCGAGTTGCGTACTGCGGCTTCGAGCAAGACCGCGAGGTTGCGGCCGGGCGCGACGTGAAAAACGACCTTGCGCACCGGAATGCTGAGGATTTCCTGTGCCCGCGCGTCGAGCGGCAGTCGATCGTCGCCGGTGCTGTGCTTTTGCAGATGGACGATGAGCTTGAGCTTCATCTTGCGCCGTGCGGCGGTCTCGCCGAAGATCGTCCGGATGTTGAGCAGGCCAAGACCGCGCACTTCGAGGTAATCGCGCAGCATGCCCGGGCAGCGACCCTCGATCGTCGTCGGCGCGGTGCGGGCCAGTTCGACGACGTCGTCGGCGACCAATCCGTGCCCGCGCGAAACGAGTTCGAGCGCGAGCTCGCTCTTGCCGACGCCCGAATCGCCGGTGATCAGTACGCCCAAGCCGAAAACGTCCATGAATACGCCGTGCACCGAGACGGTGTCGGCGAAGCGGCGCGCGAGGTAAAGATGGAGCAGGTCGATCACCGCCGAGCAGGCTTTCGGACTGATGAACAGCGGGGTGTCGGTCGCTTCGCATTTCTCGCGCAAACCGGGCGGAATGTCGATGCCGTCGGCAATGATCAGCGCCGGCGGCCTGGCAACCAGCAGATCCTCGATCTGGCGGTTCCAGCGCTCGAGGCCGGCCTGTTCGGCCCAGCGCTGTTCGGCGTTACCGATCACCTGTACGCGTTGGCTGTAAATCAGGTTGAGGTGGCCGACGACGTCGGGCCCGTAGGTCTCCTGGTCCTTGAGCTCGACCAGGCGATCGACGCCCACCGCGGCAACCCAGGTGAGCTTCAGTTTCTCGAGATGGTCCTCGTAGAGTTGGGTGATGCTCAAGGTGCGCGTGGCAATCATGCTGATAGCCCTTTAGTCGGCGAAAATCCGGAAGACCGTTTCGACGCTGTCGGTGGTCGTGAGCACCTCACGGCAGCTGCGATCGGAAAAACGTTCGGCAAGCTCGGAAAGAATCTGCAGGTGTTGCTCGGTCGCCTGTTCGGGAACGAGCAGCACGAAAAGCAGCGATACCGGTTTCCCGTCGGGCGCGTCGAAAGGCACGGGCGCGGCCAGGCGCAGGAATGCACCGCTCGCCTCCTTGAGTCCCTTGATGCGGCCGTGCGGAATCGCGATGCCCTGGCCGAGGCCGGTAGAGCCGAGCTTCTCGCGCGCGAAAAGACTGTCGAAAACGGCGCTGCGGGCAATTCCCTGATTGTTTTCGAAGAGCAGGCCGACTTTTTCGAAGACGCGCTTCTTGCTGCTCGCGTCGAGGTCGAGAACGATGTTTTCGGTGGCTAGTAGTTGAGTCATCTGGTTCATACAGCAAACCCAATGGTTCGCGTGGGGTAAGGGGATGGTCGTGGTGCCGCCGGCGGGTTGGCAAGAAGCAGCCAGCCCGCCACGCTGCATCACTCCTGAACGATATGGCCGATCTTTTGGCCGCGGTGATGGTCCTGAATTTTTTGCTTGTGCTTCTGGATCTGCCGGTCGAGCTTATCGACGAGCCCGTCGACTGCGGCGTAGAGGTCTTCATCGATCACTTCGACGTAGACGTCCTTGCCCGAAAGATGAACGGTGACTTCGGCCTTCTGCTTCAGTTTGTCCACCGACAGGATCACGATAACGTCGATTACGTTATCGAAGTGACGGATGACGCGCTCGAGCTTGCTGGTGACGTAGTCGTGAATCGCCGGCGTGATCTCGAGATGGTGTCCACTGATTTGCAGGTTCATGTTGGGGCTCCTTATCAAGGTGACAGTCGTCTGGAGGACTGTCGAAATCGCCTTCTGACCGTTCTTGAGATCGGTCTTGGGGTGAGGGTGGTGGACATTGCGTTCATCTTTTTAGATTGGCGAAAGCGGCAATGTCCTAGAGGGTTTTACGCAGTTTGACCGGCGGGATGTTGAGCGATTCACGGTATTTTGCAATCGTTCGGCGCGCAACGACGATTCCCTGCTGACCCAGAAGTTCCGACAACTGACTGTCGGACAGCGGTTTTTTCGGCTCTTCCGCACCGATCAACTGTTTGAGCAGCGCGCGAATGGCCGTTGCCGAACAGGCGCCACCCGCTTCCGTGGCGACATGACTGCCGAAGAAATATTTCAGCTCGAATATTCCCCGCGGCGTCGCCATGTATTTCTGCGTCGTCACCCGGGATACCGTTGATTCGTGAAGGCCGAGGATGTCGGCGATTTCGCGCAGCACGAGCGGGCGCATGGCCACTTCGCCGTGGTCGAAGAACTGGCGCTGGCGGTCGACGATGGCCTGCGCGACGCGCAGGATGGTGTCAAAACGCTGCTGGACGTTCTTGATCAGCCAGCGCGCTTCCTGCAACTGGCCGGCGAGCCCCGAGCCGCGTTGGCGCGAGAGGATTTGCGCGTAGAGGCTGTTGATTCGCAGACGCGGGAAGGCGTCCGAGTTGATATTCACCGTCCACTGTCCGCGCACCTTGCGCACGACAACGTCGGGGGTGATGTAGCGCGCGTCGAGCGCCGCGTAACGGGCGCCGGGCCGCGGGTTAAGGCTGCAGATCAGTGCTTGCGCCGCGCGCAGCCGGTCGTCGTCGCAGTCGACGTGCTTCTTGAGCTTGGCAAAATCACGCCCGGCGAGCAACTCGAGGTGGTGGCGGACGATCTTGAGCGCCAACGTCCGCGTCGCGCTCGCCGGCAGCGCTTCGAGCTGCAACGCAAGACACTCCTGGGCGTTGCGCGCGCCGACGCCGGTCGGGTCGAAGTACTGCAGATGGCGCAGCGCAATCTGCAATTCATCGGGCTCGATCTCAAGCTCGGGCGGCAGCGTTTCGGCGAGTTCCTCGAGCGACTGGGTCAGGTAGCCATCGTCGTCGAGCGCCTCGATCAGGCACTGCACCAGCGTCCGGTCGCGATCCGGGATGCTCATCAGCCCAAGCTGCCGCGAAAGGTGTTCGCGCAGCGAGGTGGTCGTCGCCTGAACGTCCTGGTAGTTGCTGTCGTCGTCGTCGAAGGAGCCGGACGAGGCGGCGTAACTGCCCTCCTCGCCGAGCCAGCTGTCGTCGTCAGCCGACGACGGCGCGGCGACCTCGACCTCCACTTTTTCCTCGCTCGCGGTCGCGCACTCGCTTTGGCCTTCGGCCTGGCTGGAAGCTGGTGCCGGCGGCGCGTACTCCTCTTCCTCGCGTTCGAGCAGCGGATTTTCCTGAAGGTACTTTTCGAGTTCCTGCTCGAGTTCAAGCGTAGACAGTTGCAGCAGACGGATCGACTGCTGCAACTGGGGCGTCAGTGCGAGGTGCTGCGAAAGCCGGAGTTGAAGCGATGGTTTCATTTAAGGAGCCTGAGCGGCCGGCGGACCGAGGGGAGCATTACGCATTGATTGCCTGTGAACTTCCGGGCTCAGAGGCGGAAGTTTTCGCCCAGATAGACCTTGCGGACGTTTTCATTATAAATGATTTCGTCGGGCCGACCGGCCGCGAGAACGCTGCCCTGGTTGAGGATGTAGGCGTGGTCGCAGATGCCCAGTGTCTCACGAACGTTGTGGTCGGTGATGAGCACGCCGATGCTGCGTTCCTTGAGAAAACGGATGATCTTCTGAATGTCGAGAACGGCGATCGGGTCGACGCCGGCGAAGGGCTCGTCGAGCAGAATGAAGCGTGGCTCGGTCGACAGGGCGCGGGCGATTTCGACGCGGCGACGCTCGCCGCCCGAGAGCGATGCGGCCGAACTGTGGCGGATATGGCCGATATGCAGCTCTTCGAGCAGGCGTTCGGCGCGCTGATCGATCTCGTCGGCGGCAAGGTTCTGCAATTCGAGGACAGCCTTGATGTTCTCGATCACCGAGAGTTTGCGAAAGACCGATGCTTCCTGCGGCAGATAGGAGACGCCGAGCTTGGCGCGCTGGTGGATCGGCAAGTGCGTGAGCTTCTTGTCGTCGAGATGGACGTCGCCGCCGTCGCAGGCGACGAGTCCGACGACCATGTAGAAAACGGTGGTTTTCCCGGCGCCGTTGGGGCCGAGCAGGCCGACCACCTCACCGCTGCGGACCTCGACCGAGACGTCCTCGACGACGGTTTTTTTCCGGTAGCGCTTTTTCAGGTTGTGCGTCGACAGAGTGCTTTTCGCTCGTGTGCTGGCAATCGTTTCGGACATCGTCAGTCGTCTTCAAAGTCGCCGCGCAGGGTACGGCGAATGGTTTCCCCGGAAAACCCCCGGCTGAGCAAAAAGCGTTGCTGTCGCGCCCGACTTGCGGCGTCCGGCGGCTGCTGCGCGTCGCCAAACTTTTTTTGCCAGACGGCGCGCGCGCGCGTCAGCTCAGCATCGCCCGCGGCCAGCGCGGCGTCGACCAACTCGTCGGCGACGCCCTGCGTGCGTAATTCGTGCGCCAGGCGGGCGTCGCCAAAGCGCGCGGCGCGGGCGTTCATGCGCATTTCGGCGTAACGCGCGTCGCAGAGTAGGGAGCGCGCGGCGAGTTCGTCAAGCAGGGCCTCGAGCGCTTCTGCCGATTCGGCGTGCGGCGCGAGCTTGCGCGAGAGTTCGCGCCGCGCGTGTTCGCGGCGCGCAAGCAAACGCAAGGCCCGCTCGCGCAGTGACCCGCCCATCGCCAGTTCTGTAGCCTGCGCTCAGGTGGCCGCGACGAGCGCGCCGGGCGAGGGCACATTGACCGCTTCGCGGATCTTGGCCTCGATTTCCTCGGCGATCTGCCGATTGGCTTTAAGAA
>JBBRXI010000082.1:0-8317 GCA_038248575.1 Burkholderiales bacterium
AAAAATCGCCGTGCCGATGTTCTGCAGCAAGATGATATTGAGCTGGGTGACCGATTTCGCCGTCCGGTAATACTCTTGCATCAATTGCTCGCTGGCGCGCCGGGTCGGCGTCGCGGCAAACCCGAGTTGCTCGGCGAGCGCGGTCTGGTAGTCAAAGAGCAGGCGATCTTCGCGGCGGGCGACATGCAGATGCAGATGGATGCGCAAGCGCTGCAGAAAGCGTTCGCGACGCTCGAGTCCGAGCGCGCCCTGTTGCGATATGAAGCCGTGGCGTTCGAGATCCCGCCAGCTCTTGCCGTAACCGGCGGCCTGCGCAATCCACAAAACGTTCTGCAGGTCGCGCAGACCGCCGGGGCTCTCCTTGCAGTTGGGCTCGAGGCTGTAAGGCGACTCGTGATAGCGAAGATAACGCTCCTCCTGCTCCATCCGCTTGGCGAGGAAGAAGGCCTGCGCATCGAGGCGACTCTTGAACTCGCTCGTCATACGGTCGAAGAGCGCGGCGTTGCCGGTCAACAGGCGTGCTTCGACGAGCGCCGTCTGCACGGTCAGATCGCCAGCCGCCTCGGTCAGTCAGTCTTCGACGGTGCGCACGCTATGGCCGATCTCCAGGCCGATGTCCCAGCACATGCCAACGAGTTGCTCGAGCAATTCGGCGAGTTCGGGGTCGGGCGCCTGCGCCAGGAGCAGCAGCAGATCGACGTCGGAGGCCGGCCACATGTCGCCGCGTCCATAGCCGCCGACGGCGACCAGCGCGAGCGAATCGGGCAGGCACAGATCGCTCCACAGGGCGCCAAGTACTTCATCGATCAGCCGGCTCCGCCCGTGGAGCAGCGCCGGCACGTCGTCGTCGGCAAAATACGATTCCCGTAACCTCGCCTGGCCAGACTGCAAACGCGATTTATAACGGGCGAGGAGCGTGTTACGAACGGCTGTGTAGGGTTCCATCGACTACCTGATCCACTCCGGTGGCTCACGCGCCCCGGCGGAAACCGTGAGCACTTCAAATCCGCTTTCGGTCACCAGAACGGTGTGTTCCCACTGCGCGGAAAGACTGTGGTCCTTGGTCACAATCGTCCAGCCATCGGCGAGTTCGCGAATCGCCGCCTTGCCGGCGTTGATCATCGGTTCGATGGTGAAGATCATATCGGCCTTGAGCTCGATGCCCGTGCCGCGCTTGCCGTAATGCACAACTTGCGGATCCTCGTGGAAACGGCTGCCGATCCCGTGGCCACAGAATTCGCGAACGACCGAATAGCCCGATTTTTCGGCGTAGGTCTGAATCGCTTCGCCGATGTCGCCCAGGTGCGCGCCGGCGCGTACCTGGGCGATCCCCAGCCACAGGCATTCGAAGGTCACCTCGCACAGGCGCTTGGCCTGTATCGAAACCTCGCCGACCTGAAACATTCGGCTCGAATCACCGTGATAACCGTCCTTGACCGTCGTGACGTCGATGTTAACGATATCGCCGCTCTTGAGCTGTTTTTCACTCGGGATGCCGTGACACACCTGGTGGTTGACCGAGGTACAAACCGATTTCGGATAGGGTTTGTAGCCAGGCGGCGCGTAGTTGAGCGGCGCCGGTACGCAGCCTTGCACGCCAACCATGTAGTCGTGACACAGCGCGTTCAGTTCCCCGGTGCTCACGCCCGGTTTGACGTATGGCGTGATGTAGTCGAGGACTTCGCCGGCGAGCCGGCCGGCGACGCGCATTTTTTCTATTTCGACGGGCGACTTGAACGTTATGCTCATGTTAGGGAGGCGGGTCCGGGCAAAGTAAGGTACGAAGAATAAAGTAAGGCGCGCGCTTAGGCAATTTGACACCTGCAACGTTCGCCGCGTGTCGTCGTAAGCGATAAGCCGACCGAGACGTGACCAATACGCCGCGCAGTGGCATTTTGGCCGCTGCCGATGGTACAATTGCCGGGTTTTGCTGACCCGTGTCGGTAAAACATAACAGCATGCCATGGTGGCATGCGCGGCGTTCCGCAAACGGATCGTCAATTACGCACATTCGCCCGTTCAAGGGTGTCCGCCGGTTTTGTCTAGGCGGGCTGTAGCTGGGCGGATGGTGGTTCAACCCTGATATGAAGGAATCGTATGTCCGCAACAATGCGTCAAATGCTCGAGGCCGGTGTTCACTTCGGCCACCAGACCCGCTTCTGGAACCCCAAGATGGCACCGTTCATCTTCGGCGCACGCAGCAAGATCCATATCGTCAACCTCGAAAAAACGCTGACCAAGTACAACGAAGCGATGTCCTTCGTGCGCAAGTTGGCGTCGAACAAAGGCAACATCCTTTTCGTCAGCACCAAGCGCCAGGCGCGCGAAATCATCGCCGAGGAAGCCATCCGTTCGGGATCGTGCTACGTCGACCAGCGCTGGCTCGGCGGCATGCTGACTAACTTCAAGACGATCAAGCAATCGACCAAGCGCCTCAAGGACACCGAGGCGATGAGCGAAGACGGCTCGCTCGAAAAACTCGGCAAGAAGGAAGCGCTGATGATGCAGCGCGAACTCGTCAAGCTGCAAAAGTCAATCGGTGGCATCAAGGACATGAACACGCTGCCCGACGCGCTTTTCGTCATCGACGTCGGTTACCACAAGATTGCCATCACCGAGGCCAACAAACTCGGTATTCCGGTGATCGCGGTCGTCGATACAAATCACTCGCCTGAAGGGATCAACTACGTGATTCCGGGTAACGACGACTCGTCGAGTGCGATCCGCCTCTACGCGCGTGGCGTCGCCGACGCGATCCTTGAAGGCCGCAGCCAGTTCGTCGAGGAAATCGTTGCTGCCGCGTCGGGCGACGACTTCGTCGAAGAAGCCGAGTAAGGCGCTGCTGAGCAGGGCTTCCGGTGCCGGTGCGCCGGAAATTTATGTCTGATCTGTTTTGATTACAATGCGGCCGGTATTCCGGCCGTGTCCACACGTGGAGAGAATAATGGCGGCAATTACCGCAAGCATGGTGGCAGAACTGCGCGCAAAGACCGACGCGCCGATGATGGAATGCAAGAAGGCGTTGACCGAGGCCGACGGCGAAATGGGTAAGGCCGAAGAGATCCTGCGTGTCAAACTGGGCAACAAGGCGACGCGCGCGGCCGCGCGAATTACCGCCGAAGGCATCGTCGGTATCAGTATCGCGGCCGATGCAAAGGTCGGCGCGATCATCGAAATCAATTGCGAAACCGATTTCGTCGCCAAGAACGAAGAGTTCCTGGCGCTGACCAGAACGTGTGCTGAACTCGCTGTGAGCCGAAACCCCGTTGATGTTCCTACGCTCGCGGCGTTGCCGATGGGCGAGGGTAGCGTCGAATCGACGCGTACGGCGCTGGTCGGCAAGGTCGGCGAGAACCTGGCAATTCGCCGTTTCGCGCGTGTCGACGCGCAGGGCAAGCTGATGTCCTATATCCACGGTGGCGCCAAGATCGGTGTCCTGCTCGACCTCGTCGGCGGCGACGAACAACTCGGCAAGGACATTGCGATGCATATTGCCGCCTCGAAGCCAAAAGCGCTCGACGCGAGCGGCGTCGACGCCAGCCTGATCGCCACCGAACGCCGCGTCGCCATTGACAAGGCACGTGCCGACAACAAGCCGGAAGCGATGCTCGAGAAGATCGCCGACGGCAGCGTCCAGAAGTACCTTAAGGAAGTGACCTTGCTGGCTCAGGTGTTCGTCAAGGCTGAAGACGGCAAGCAGACGATCGAGCAACTGCTCAAGAGCCGTGGCGCGTCGATTGCCGGTTTCACGCTGTACGTCGTCGGCGAAGGCCTCGAGAAACGTTCGAACGACTTCGCTGCCGAAGTGGCTGCGCAGGCCGCCGCTGCTCAAAAATAAGCTTTAGAGGCCCTCACGACCATGACCGAAACGCCCAAATTCAAGCGAATACTGCTCAAACTCTCCGGCGAAGCGCTGATGGGTTCCGACGCCTACGGTATCAACCGTCAGACGATTTCGGAGATCGTCGGTGAGGTGAAGAGCGTCGTCGATCTGGGTGTGCAGGTCGGCGTCGTCATTGGTGGCGGCAATATCTTCCGCGGGGTGGCTCCGGCCGCCAGCGGCATGGATCGCGCGCAGGCCGACTACATGGGCATGCTGGCGACGGTGATGAACGGCCTCGCGCTGCAGGACGCCATGCGCACCGCCGGACTCGTCGCCCGCGTGCAGTCGGCGCTCAATATCGAACAGGTCGTCGAGCCCTACATCCGTGGCCGCGCGATCCGTTATCTCGAGCAGGGACGGACGGTTATTTTTGCCGGCGGCACGGGCAACCCGTTTTTTACCACCGATACGGCTGCCGCGCTGCGCGGCGCCGAAATCGGCGCCGAGATTGTACTCAAGGCAACGAAGGTCGACGGTATCTACTCGGCCGACCCGAAAAAAGACCCGCTGGCGACGCGTTACGACCGCATCAGTTTCAACGAGGCGATTTCGAAGAACCTCGCGGTGATGGACGCGACGGCGTTTGCCTTGTGTCGCGATCAACGACTGCCGATCAACGTCTTCTCGATTTTCAAGCCGGGCGCGCTCAAGCGCGTCGTTCTCGGCCAGGGTGAAGGCACTTTGGTCTATTGCTGAGGAGAGACGAGATGTCGATTGCCGATGTGAAAAACACCACCGAACATAAAATGCAGAAGTCGCTTGAAGCGCTCAAGATCGATCTGGCCAAGGTTCGCACCGGGCGTGCACATATCGGCCTGCTCGACCATGTGCAGGTCGAGTATTACGGCTCCATGGTTCCGGTCAATACCGTCGCCAACATCACCTTGATTGATTCACGCACGCTCGGCGTCCAGGCTTGGGAAAAGGCCATGGCGCCCAAGGTCGAAAGAGCCATACGCGATTCAGACCTGGGACTTAATCCCGCCTCGCAAGGCGAGTTGATCCGCGTTCCCATGCCGGCGCTGACCGAAGAGCGGCGCCGCGATCTCATCAAGGTCGTCAAGCACGAATGCGAGAACGCGCGCATCGCGATGCGCAATTTGCGCCGCGACGCCAATGCCACGCTCAAGGATTTGCTCAAGAACAAGGCATGTTCCGAGGACGACGAGCGCCGGGCACAGGAGGATGTCCAGAAGCTCACCGACAAGCACGTCGCTGAAGTGGATAAGCAGTTCGCGCATAAAGAAGTCGAGTTGATGGCGGTTTGACGCCGGTGAAGAGACGTTCGATGACGACTTTTTCGAGTTCAACGTGCGACATTCCCGACACCGGTGACTTGCCCCGTCACGTGGCGATCATTATGGACGGCAACGGGCGCTGGGCCAGGCGCCGCTATCTGCCGCGCTTTGCCGGTCATCGGCGTGGCGTCGAGACGGTGCGCAACAGCGTCAAGTACTGCCTCGAACGAGGCATTCCGTATCTCACGCTATTTGCCTTCAGTTCCGAGAACTGGCGTCGACCCCGCGAAGAGGTGACGCTGCTCATGCAACTTTTCGTCCGCGCGTTGCAGCAGGAAGTTTCCCGGCTGGACAGCAACGGCGTACGTCTGTGCGTCGTCGGCGACCTCTCCCGCTTCGACGCCGAGCTGCAACTCCTCATTCACGAGTCGCAACGGAAGACCGCGGCCAACAACAAGCTGACCCTGACCATCGCCGCCAACTACGGAGGCCGCTGGGATATTCTCCAGGCGGTCAACCGCATGGCCGGCGAACAGCCGGACCAGCGCGGAGAGTGGAGCGAAGCGGATCTCGCGCCGTACCTCGCGATGAGTTATGCGCCCGAACCGGATCTGTTTATCCGCACCGGTGGCGAACAGCGCGTCAGCAACTTTCTCCTTTGGCAACTGGCTTACGCCGAATTCTATTTCACCGCGACCTTGTGGCCCGAGTTCGACGCGCAGGCATTCGACGCCGCGATCGCTTCGTACCGGCTGCGCGAGCGACGCTTTGGTCGAACCAGCGAGCAGTTGATTGCCGACCCGCATCCCTCTGCCGAGGTTAGAGCACTGGCCGAAGCTGTGGATTCCGGCCGGCCAGTCGAGCTCAGGATCAATGCTTAAAACGCGGATCCTCACGGCGCTGGTGCTGCTTGCCGTCTGCTTTACCGCGCTGTTTTATTTGCCGGCGGCCGGCTGGGTAGTGTTCGCCACGCTGATCGCCGCCGTCGCGTCATGGGAATGGGGCAAGCTGATGGGTTTCGGCGCGACTGCGCGTTTCGCGCTCGGCCTGGCCTTCATCGTGATCTGCGGCGTTATCGGCTTTGTCCAGCCCGCGGCCCTCGGGCTCGCCGATGGTTTTGCCGACGCGGCGTGGTGTTTGGGACGCTGGTTTTATCTCCCGGCAGCTTTTTTTTGGCTGCTCGTCGTTCCGCTCTGGATGCGCCGTCGCTGGGCACTGCCCAAATCGGCTTTCGGCGCTGCCCTTGGCCTGTTGGTACTCCTGCCGCCTTGGCTGGCGCTGGTCCAACTGCGGCAAGCCGGTGCCTTGGCGCTGCTGGCGATCATGGCCACCGTCTGGGTCGCCGACATCGCGGCCTACGTATTCGGCCGCAGCTTTGGCAAACACAAGCTGGCGCCCACGATTAGTCCCGGTAAAACGTGGGAAGGCGCACTGGGCGGCGTCGCCGCTGTCGTCGCCTATGGTTTCGTTCTCGCCCCCAGACTGCCGGCGGCGCTCGCCAACCATTACGGCGTGTTGCTTCTCGTGCTCGTCGTTCTCACCGCAGTCGGCGTTGTCGGCGATCTTTTCGAGTCGCTGCTCAAACGCCAGGCCGGTCTTAAGGACAGCAGCAACGTTCTGCCCGGGCACGGCGGCGTGCTGGACCGCATCGACAGTCTGACCTCGACCCTGCCGCTCGTGGCGCTTGTCTGGTTGGCTCCCTGGCTTTAACCGGCGGCACATTGCATGCAAAAGCTTACGATTCTCGGATCAACCGGCTCAATTGGCGTCAGCACGCTCGACGTGATTCGTCGGCACCCACAGCGTTATCGGGTGATTGCGCTGTGCGCGCATAATCAGAGTGACCGGCTGTTCGCCCAGTGCCTCGAATTTCAGCCGGACTTTGCCGTAGTCCGGGACGCCGAACTCGCAGCGCAACTGCAGCGCCGCCTCGTAACGGCCGGCTGTCCGACGCGCGTCGAGTACGGACCTGACGCCTTGGTGCGCATGGCCGAGCTGCCCGAAGTGGACGCCGTCATGGCAGCCATCGTCGGTGCCGCCGGTTTGTGCTCAACGCTGGCCGCTGCGCTGGCCGGGAAAAAATTGCTGCTGGCGAACAAAGAGGCTCTGGTCATGGCCGGCCCGGTGCTGATGCGCGCTGTGCGCGAAAATGGCGCGGTACTGTTGCCGATCGATAGCGAACATAATGCTATATTTCAATCACTTCCGTATGACTATTCAGGTAATTTAACAAGAAGCGGCGTGCACAGCGTGCTGCTTACGGCGTCCGGCGGACCGTTTCGCACCCACTGCCTCGCCGACCTCGAACAGGTTACGCCGGAGCAGGCCTGTGCCCATCCGAACTGGGTGATGGGACGAAAAATTTCGGTCGATTCGGCGACTCTGATGAACAAGGGCCTTGAAATGATCGAGGCGCACTGGCTATTCGAGGTCCCAGCCGAGCAAATCGAAATTGTTATTCACCCGCAAAGCGTCGTGCATTCGCTCGTGCGCTACGTCGACGGTTCGGTGCTCGCCGAACTCGGCAACCCGGACATGCGCACGCCGATTGCGCACGCGCTGGCATACCCGGAACGCATCGCCGCCGGCGTCGAGCCGCTCGACCTGTTCAAGGTCGCGGCGCTGCATTTCGAGCGGCCGGACTTCGAGCGCTTTCCCTGTCTCGGGTTGGCTTACCGGGCGTTGCGCGAGGGCGGGAGTTCGCCGGCGACGCTCAATGCCGGAAATGAACTTGCCGTCGAGGCCTTCCTCGACGGGAGAATCGGCTTCACGGCGATTCCCGAGGTCATTGCTGCGGTGATGGACCGGTCGCCGGTCAGAGCGCTCATCACGCTTGCCGACGTGCTCGCCGCCGACCAGGCGGCACGGCGGATTGGCGAGCAAGTAATCGGTGAATTGGCGGGGCGTTATGAACGAGAGAGGAAAGTGCGATGAGCGGTTTCTTTTATTACCTTGTCGCCTTTGCCCTCATTCTCGGCGTGCTGGTCATTGTTCACGAGTACGGGCACTACATCGTAGCGCGTTCGCTGGGCGTCAAGGTGCTGCGGTTTTCCGTTGGCTTCGGGCGTATCGTCTGGTCGAGACGCTTAGGTCGCGACCGTACCGAGTGGGCGATTGCGCTCTTTCCGCTCGGCGGTTACGTGAAAATGCTCGACGAACGTGAAGGGCCGGTTGCCCCCGAAGAGTTGCCGCGCAG
>JBBRXI010000083.1:0-8300 GCA_038248575.1 Burkholderiales bacterium
CAGGTGCCGATCGTCGTCAAGTTGCGCGACGAGGCGCGCGCCGACCTCGAACTCGTCGCCCGGCTGACGATTCCCGGACGCCACGGGCCGGTGCCGCTGTCCAGCGTCGCCGACATCCGCCTGGTCGGCGGGCCGGCGCAGATCGATCGCTACGATCGCTCGCGCAACGTCACGATTGACGTCGAGCTTAACGGCGTGCCGCTCGGCCTCGTCGAGGAGAAGGCCGCGGTGCTGCCCAGCCTGCAGCAATTGCCGCCTGGCGTCACCAAGACGGCGCTCGGCGACGCCGAGGCGATGGGCGAACTGTTCGCCGGCTTCACGCTGGCGATGGCCACCGGCGTGCTCTGCATCTACGTCGTGCTGGTGTTGCTGTTCAAGGACTTCGTGCAGCCGGTGACGATTCTCGCGGCGCTCGTGCTCTCGGTGCCCGGCGCGATCCTCGCGCTGTTCATCACGCGCACGGCGCTCTCGATGCCGGCGATGATCGGCCTGATCATGCTGATGGGCGTGGCGACCAAGAACTCGATACTGCTCGTTGAGTACGCGATCATGGCGCGCCGCGAGCGCGGCCTCGATCGCTGGCACGCGCTGCTCGACGCCTGCCGCAAGCGCGCGCGGCCGATCGTCATGACCACCGTGGCGATGGGCGCCGGCATGCTGCCGATCGCCATTGGTCTGGGCACCGACCCGAGCTTTCGCGCACCGATGGCGATCGTCATCATCGGCGGTCTGATCACCTCGACCTTTCTCAGCCTGCTACTCATCCCGGTGATATTCACCTACATCGACGACGTCCGCGAGTGGCTGGTCAAACTGCCCGGGCGGCTGCGCGCGCGCCCGACGGCGAGCGCTGCGGCGCCCGATTGAGCATGGCCCTCGTTACCCGCGGTTGCTGCCGGCGACCATCTTGAATTCGAATACCCGGCATTCGATGGCGCCGTTGTAGAGCGGTGTTTTTTTGCTCGGCGTCAGACGCATCAGTTTGGGCAGGCGCAGGTCGGCGGTCAGGAGATAGCAGTTCCAGCCGGCGAACTTACGTTTTAAGGCGCTGCCGAGCTTGGGGTAAAAGGCGGCGAGTTCGTCGAGCTCGGAAATGCGCTCGCCGTACGGCGGGTTGGCGACCATGACGCCGGCGGGCGCCGGCGCGTCGATCTCGAGAATGTCCCCGGAACGCAGGCTGACCGCCGGTAACAGCCCGGCGCGGTCGAGGTTGGCGAGCGCCGCGCGCACGGCGACCGGCGAGCTGTCGCTGCCGTAAATCTGCGCCGGGGCCGCCGCGTGCTCGGCGTCCATCGCCGCGTCGAGCAGCGTTTTCCAGGTCTCGCGGCGAAAATTTTTGAGTTTCTGAAAGCCGAAGGCGCGGCCGGCGCCGGGCGCGATGCCGAGCGCGATCTGCGCCGCCTCGACGAGGAAGGTGCCGCTACCGCACATCGGGTCGAGCAGCGGCGTCCCCGGCTGCCAGCCCGAGAGGCGCAGGATGCCGGCGGCGACGTTCTCCTTGAGCGGCGCTTCGACGGTCTTCTGGCGCAGCCCGCGCTGATAGAGCGGAGCGCCCGAGGTGTCGATGTAAAGCGTGCATTCACCGGCGGTAATGAAGCCGTGGACGCGCACGTCGGGCTCGCGTGTATCGACGCTCGGACGCGTGCCGACGTCGCTGCGAAAGCGGTCGCAGACCGCGTCCTTGATGCGCAGCGTGATGAACTCGAGGCTTTTCAGGGGACTCTTGACGGCGGTGACGTCGACGCGGATCGTCTGCTCGGCGGCGAACCACTTCGGCCAGGGCGTGTCGAGCGCCAGGCGGTAGATGTCGTCCTCCTTGGCGTAGCTGCCGTGAGCGACGCGCCAGAGGATGCGGGTGGCAATCCGCGAGTGCAGATTGGCGGCATAACAGGCCGGCCACTCGGCTGAAAAATGAACGCCGCCGGCGATCGCCTCGAAGTCGCTGATGCCGGCAGCGACGAGGTCCTGGGTAAGCAGCGCTTCGAGGCCGCGCGGGCAACTGGCAAAGAATTTTTCCACCGGGATTCCTAAAAAGGCTTGAGAACGACGAGAAAGACGATGACCAGCAGCGCGATCGCCGGCACTTCATTGAACCAGCGAAACCAGACGTGGCTGTGAGTCTCGCGTTTGCCGTGAAAATTGCGCAGCAGCCGGCCGCAATAGTGGTTGTAGCCGACGAGGCCGACGACCAGCGCGATCTTGGCGTGCAGCCAGGCGCCGCCGATGCCGACGCCAAGCCATAACCAGAGACCGGAGACGAGCGCCAGATAGCCGATCGGTGTCATGAAGCGGTAGAGCTTGCCGGCCATGAGCAGCAGGCGCTCGCGCTCGGCGCCGCTGCCCGGGCCGGCCATCGCCAGATTGACGAATAGGCGGGGCAGGTAAAAGAGGCCGGCGAACCAGCTGATGACGAAGACGATGTGCAGCGCCTTGACGACGAGATAATCCATTAAAACGTCCTTGCAGGGGATAGTGCGGCGAGGCCGTCGCTGATCAGCGGGTAGCGCAGGTGCGCGTGCAGTTCGCGTTTGATGCGCCGGTTGTCGAGCCGGCGCGATTCGCTCATGAACGAGAGCTGCACCGGCGAGAGGCAGTTTTGCGCTTCGGCGCGCGTCACGCGCGGTGCACGCGGCAGGCCGTGGCGGTCGGCGACGAGGTCGAAATAGTCGCCCATCTTGAGTGCCGAGTCGTCGCTCGCGTTGTAACAGCGGTTGGCGCGGCCGTAGCGCAGCGCGGCGCAGGACAGCAGCGAAAGGTCGTCGGCGTGGATGTGATTGGTGAACACGTCCTCGTCGGCGCGCAGTACCGGCTCACGGCGCTGCAGGCGGGCGATCGGCAGGCGGTCGGCAGCGTAGATACCGGGCGCGCGCAGGATGCTGACGCGTACGCCGGTGCGCCGCCCGAAGCGGCGTAGCTGGCCTTCGGCATCGACGCGGCGCAGCGCGCGCGCGGTGCCCGGGTGCACGGCACGCGTCTCGTCGACGCGCTCGCCGGCGCAATCACCATAGACGCCGCTGGTGCTGATGTAGACGATCTGCTGTGGTAAACTTTTACCCCGCGCCAACGCGGCGAGTAGTTTGCTCGTTCGCGTATCGATCGTGCCGTGATCGGGCGGCGGAGCAAAGTGCAGGACGATGTCGGCCAGCCCGCTGATCTTCCGGAGACTTGCGGCACGATCAAGGTCGGCGACCACCGGCCGCGCTCCGTGCTCGCGCCAGAACGCGGACTGAGCCGGGTCGCGCAGCAGGGCGAAGACCCGATAATGGCCGACCAGGCGGGGCAGGGTACGGCGAGCCACATTGCCGCAGCCGACGATTAATAGTTTTCGCACCGCGGCATTTTACCGGATTCAGCGGTGAACCAGAGTTGAACGATGGCGTAAAGCGGAGCGCTTGCCGTCAAGCAGCGGTCGCCGCCAAAGCAAATGCAGTGGCAGACTACTTGCGCTGTGTCTGTCTGCTGGTGTAGTTAGAAAATCAAGCTTTCATGGGAGACGAGATGGCGTTCCAGATCAGCGTCGAGCCGAGCCAGCACCACTTCGAGATTGGCGAAGACGAGAGCATTCTCGACGCGGCGCTGCGCCAGGGTCTGATGCTGCCTTATGGCTGTCGCGACGGTGCTTGCGGGCGTTGCCGCGGCAAGGTGCTTACCGGTAAAGTCGATCACGGACGCGCGCCGCTGCTGACGCTTCCGGCGAGCGAACGCCAAGCCGGTTTCGCGCTTTTTTGCTGTGCGCGCGCGCACAGCGCGCTAACCATCGAAAGCCGCGAGCTGCGCTCGTCGGCCGAGGTTCCGGTGCGCACGCTGCCGGTGCGAGTACACAAGCTCACGCGCGTTGCGCCCGACGTGATGATCGTCGAACTCAAACTGCCGGCGAACGAGCGACTGCAGTTCTTTGCCGGACAATACATCGAGATCCTGCTCAAGGGCGGGCGCCGCCGCGCTTTCTCATTGGCCAACGCGCCGCACGACGACGGCTGTCTGCAACTGCACATCCGGCATGTGCCGGGCGGGCAATTTACCGAGTCGGTGTTCACCACCATGAAGGAACGCGATCTCCTGCGCATCATCGGTCCGTACGGCAGTTTCTTTTTGCGCGAGGACTCGGACAAACCGATGCTGCTGGTCGCCGGCGGAACCGGTTTCGGGCCGATCAAGGCGATCGTCGAGCACGCCCTTGCCGAGAAAGTCACGCGGCCGCTGGCCATTTACTGGGGTGGCCGGCGGCGCGCCGACCTCTATCTCTTGCCGCTGGCTGAACGCTGGGCGGCAGAACATCGGCATGTCCGTTTCGTGCCGGTTCTTTCCGAGCCCGGTGCGGACGTTGCCGGCGCCGACTGGGGCGGGCGATCCGGCCTTGTGCACCGTGCGGCAATGGACGATTTTCCTGACCTTTCCGGCCATCAGGTGTATGTTTGCGGTTCTCCGGCGATGGTCGCCGCCGCACGCGCCGATTTCGTCGGACAATGCGCGCTGCCCGAGGACGAATTCTTCGCCGATTCGTTTGACTATGCCAATGACGCCGCCGCCGTTCCGGTCAGTCAATAACTGCAGGTTGATTTATGCCCGATATCTACATTTCCCGCCAGCCGCTTGTCAATCGTCAGAGTCGCATCATCGCAACACGTCTGACGCTTCACCTCCCCGATGGAGCGAGCACCCGCGACGCGGCGAAGACCTTGGCTGCGCTCGGCGAGTTCTGGCCGCAGGGCGAAAAGCTCATCTTCATCAACTGCGGGACGACGCCCTGCGACAGCGGCCTGCTCGAGTGGGTCGCGCCGAGCAATGCGACGTTCGAAATCGCTGCTGCTTCTTTCGCCGAACCGGAAGCGGCCGCTTTCATCGCCGCACTGAACGCCTCGCCGGCTTCGCTGTGTCTGTCCTACGACGCGCAAGCCGACGCCGCGCTGGCCGCTGGCGTGCGCTTTCGCTTTATCGGTTTCAATGCCCAGCGGCACACGCCAGCTCAGCTCCTCGGCCTTGCCACGCGGGCGCCAGGCATCGCCGTGGCGACCAACGTGTACGACGCGAAGAGTTTTCAGAATTGCCTCGACGCCGGCGTCAATGCCGCGGCGACCTGGTATTTCAAGCAGCCGACGACCCCGCGCGCCAAGGCGCTCAGCCCCGGGCAGGCGCAGATCGTGCGGGTGCTCAACCTGGTACGCAAGAACGCCGACATCAAGGACATCGAGACGGCGCTCAAGCACGATGTGGCGCTCTCGTACAAGCTTCTGCGCTACATCAACTCGGCCGGCTTCGGCCTGTCGTGCGAGATACAGTCTTTCCGCCACGCGGTCAGCATTCTCGGTTACAACAAGCTCAACAAGTGGTTGTCGCTGGTGCTCGCCACGGCGAGCCGGGATCCGATGGCGCCGGCGCTGATGCACACGGCGCTGACGCGCGCTCATCTCATGGAAGTGCTGGCACACGGTCTCGTCGACCGGCACGAATACGACAATCTTTTCATAACCGGCGCTTTTTCGCTGCTCGACGTCCTGCTTGGCATCAATATGGAGCAGGTCGTCGAGTCGATGAACCTGCCCGAGTCGATCAGCGACGCGCTGCTCGGCAAGGGCGGCGTGTACGGGCCTTTCCTCGATCTTGCGATCGCCAGCGAAGGCGAAGACGGCAAGGTCCTCGCCGAGCAGGCGGCCATGCTCGGCCTCTCGGCCGATGAGTTCAACCGCGCGCAGATGCAGGCGCTTAGCTTCGCCGAGACGATGGATTTGTAAGCCCGCTGGGGTTTTAAGCCCACTCGCCGAGGTCCGTTGAGCCGGGTACATTCGCCGGCCTACGCAGCGCGCCCTTTGCGCTTGGCGAGCAGTTGGCGCGCGCCGGCCCGGCGAACGGGAAAAGGTCTTACAACGGGAAAAGGTCTTACTTCAGACTCATAATCCACTTGGCCAGGCGCTGCGCTTCTTCGGCCTTGACCGTGGGGTTCGGCGGCATCGGGATTTCGGCGCCGAGTTCCTTGGCCCAGGCGCCTTTACCGCCTTTCATGATCTTTTCGGCGAGTTTCGCTTCAATATCTTTCTGCCCGGCGTAGCGTTTGGCGATGTCCTTGTACGCCGGGCCGACGACCTTCTTGTCGACGGTGTGGCAGGCGAGACAGTTCTTCGCCTTGGCGAGCGCCTCGTCAGCGTGGGCGGCACCAGCAGTGATGAGGCCGGCGACAACCAGCAGGGCGATGGGGATTGCTTTCATTTTCTGCGTGCTCCGAATAAGAAGTGGGAAGTTAAACTGCGCTATTTTTAATCGCGGCAGTCGGAGGACAGTCTCGCCGCGCCAGCGTTCAGCCATGGCTCGAAGCCGCCAGCAAAAGACCGGCGCCGACGAAAACGCCGCCAAAGAAACGGTTCTGCGCTTTCTTCGCCGCCGTGTCGCGCAGCCAGCCGCGCAAGCGGCCGGCGAGCAGCGCGTAAGCCGACATGACGATACTGTCGACGACCGACATGGTCACGCCGATGATCAGGAACTGCGGCCATTGCGGACGCGCCGGGTCGATGAATTGTGGCGTCAGCGCGGCGATGAAAACAACGGCCTTGGGGTTGCTGAGGTTCACCAGCAAGCCCTGCAGGAAGAGGCCGCGTGCCTCGACCGGTTTGCCCTTGTCGTCAACTTCGTCGATTTCGCTAGTGCTGGCTCGCCACTTGTGAACGCCGAGCCAGATGAGATACGTTGCGCCGAGCAGTTTGACGACGTGAAAGGCAAGCGACGAAGCCGCGAGCAGCGTGCCGACGCCGGCGGCGACGATGGTCAACTGGATGAGCAGCGCCACCTGCAGGCCGCAGACGACGCGCAGTGCCGTAGCGTAGCCATAACGCGAACCGGCGCTCATCGCGGTCACCGCGCCCGGACCCGGCGAAACGGCGATCAGTATTGCGGCGGCGAGAAAGCCAAGCCAGACTGAAAAGGTCATGAAATTGTCATAAATGCGGCGTTGTCGCGGACAGCGGCTTAACGCCGCTTCAGTTGGGCGAGGTCGCGCACGGCACCGCGCGCTGCCGACGTGGCCATCAGTGCGTAGGCCTGCAGCGCCGTGCTGACGGCGCGCGGCCGCGCCGCCACCGGTAGCCAGCCGGCTTCGCCGCGGGCGTCCATCGCCGCCTGGCGCTCGGCGAGCACCGCGTCGGTAACGGCCAGGTGAATGCGCCGGTTGGGGATGTCGATTTCGATTCTATCGCCTTCCTCGACGAGGCCGATGGCGCCGCCCTCGGCGGCTTCGGGCGAAACGTGGCCGATCGACAGGCCCGAAGTGCCGCCCGAAAAGCGACCGTCGGTGAGCAGCGCGCAGTCTTTGCCGAGACCTTTCGATTTGAGGTACGACGTCGGGTAGAGCATTTCCTGCATGCCCGGCCCGCCTTTTGGTCCTTCGTAGCGGATGACGACGACGTCGCCGGCGACGATTTCGTCAGCGAGGATCGCCTGCACCGACGCGTCCTGGCTTTCAAAGACGCGCGCGCGGCCGGTGAACGTCCAGATGCTCTCGTCAACACCGGCTGTTTTCACGATGCAGCCGTCGACCGCGATGTTGCCGTAGAGAACCGCCAGGCCACCTTCCTGCGAGTAGGCGTTGGCCTGGTCGCGAATGCAGCCGTGCGTGCGATTGAGGTCGAGTTCGGGGAAACGCCGGTTTTGCGAGAATGCCGTCTGGGTCGGCACGCCGCCGGGCCCGGCGCGGAAAAACTCCGAAACCTTGAGGTCGTGCGACTGCAGGACGTCCCAGATGCCGATCGCTTCGCCGAGCGTCTTGCTGTGCACGGTCGGAACGTTAAGGTGCAGTCGCCCGGCGCGCTTCAATTCGCCGAGGATGCCGTAGATGCCACCGGCGCGGTGCACGTCCTCAATGTGATACTTGTCGGTTGCCGGCGCGACCTTGCACAGGCAGGGCACCTGGCGCGAGATGCGATCGATGTCGCCCATGGTGAAGTTCACGCCCGCTTCGTGCGCCGCGGCGAGCAGGTGGAGCACGGTATTGGTCGAGCCGCCCATCGTCACGTCGAGCGTCATGGCGTTTTCAAAGGCCTCGAACGAGCCGATGGCGCGCGGCAGGACCGACGCATCATCCTGCTCGTAATAGCGCCGGCACAGTTCGACGATTTGCTCTCCGGCTTTGACGAAGAGCGCCCGGCGGTCGGCGTGCGTGGCGACCAGCGTGCCGTTGCCGGGCAACGAAAAGCCAAGCGCCTCGGTCAGGCAATTCATCGAATTGGCGGTGAACATTCCCGAGCACGAACCGCAGGTCGGGCACGCCGAGCGCTCGATTTCCTCGAGGTCGGCGTCGGATACGCTGCTGTCGG
>JBBRXI010000084.1:0-8281 GCA_038248575.1 Burkholderiales bacterium
CTCGGCGGCCACCTCGCCTGCTATTCCGACGGCGGGCAGCGCCCGCATGCACCAGGCACCTTGCGCCATACGGCGCGGGACAAGGCCGAGGATTACCTGATCCGCAAACGGCTACGAGTCGGCCACGGCGCTGTCGTTGCCCGACGCGACTTGCTGGAGTCCCGCCCCTACCAGGAGAATCTGCGCACCGGCGAAGACATCCCGGTTTTCGCCTACCTCGTCGCCAACGCTGAAGTGGCTTGCATGGACTATCTCATGGCGCGTGTGAACAAGCATCCGACGAGCTTGCGGCACAGGGCCGTGGACGGCTACCAGGATTATCGCGGCTATGTTGACGAGGTGTTCAGAACGCTGCCGCCCGAATGCGCCGACCTCAAACCCCGCTACGCTGCGCAGCGCTGTCTTTCACTGTTTCGTTCGGCGATCGGCAACACACAGTACGCGCTAGCGCGTCGCTATTACCGCCAGGCCGTCGGCCTTGATTTGCGCCAGGCGCTAAAGTTCGCTTATCTTGGCAAGGCGCTTCGCATAGCGCTTATACGGAACCACTAGCTGACAGCGACGATGAGCGAAAACCCTCCGACGCGCGTTCTGGTACTTACAGCGGCCGAACGACTTCCGGACTTCAGCGCGGTTTACAAGACGCTCGGGCGCTTGCTCGCAATCACCGTACGCATCCTCGACAAGACGAGGCAACGTGATCTGCGTACCGTGTTGGCCGGCGAGGACCTCGCTGCTTATGACCGCGTTCTACTCGACCTCCAGTTCAAGAACTACCATCGCCAGGCACGGGCGCTCCAAGGAATTCGCGGTCTATTGATCTACGAGGAAGACGCCTGTCAGAACTACCTGCCCGATTCACGCTGGCATGGCGCGTTCAGCCGCCTCTACCGGCGGCTGCCGCTGGCGCGAATACTCGTGACCAGCGCTGGCGTCTGCGAGAAGCTCCGGCAGGAAGGATTCAGCGTGAACTTTTTCCCCAAGGTCTATGATCCGGATACGATCTTCTTTGACCCGGGCGAACGCGACATCGAGTTGGGGTTCGTCGGCCGGACGGCGAGTGCCGCATACTCCGGCCGCCGGGAACTGCTCGAGAGTCTGGCGCGCCAAGAGCCTCTACAGCTTTTGCGCACGGCGCCAGGCGGGGCGTACCGACGGGCGCTCAATCGTATCCGCTTTTTCGCGAGTGCCGACGTCGGATTTTCGGAATACATGGCAAAGAATTTTGAAGCGATGGCTTGCGGCTGCGTCGTGCTAGCGTGGCGGCAAGGCGGCGAAGAAGCGGCCATTGGGCTTGAGGATGGCGTGCACCTATTACTTTACAGCGACCTTTCCGGCTTGCGCGCACATCTGGCGAGCCTGCGCAACGACGCCAAGCGGGCGGAGCAGATCGCCGATGCCGGGCGGGCATTTGTTGAGATGAATCTGACCTACCGCCAGCTCGCTGAACAAATGGCGCAACTATTGGTCGAGCCTTGGTCACTGTCGGCCCCGCCGAGCCCGCCGACCGGCTGGCGCAAGCTATTCGGATCGGCGGGAATCATGCGGGGGCCGCGATGAAGCACAGTGAAGCGGATGCGCCCCTCGTCAGCGTCATTATTGCCTCGTACAACCATGGCGCGTTTGTCGAGGCAAGCATCGCCAGCGTTCTCGCCCAAACGTATCCGAATGTCGAATTGTTGGTCGTCGACGACGGCTCGCAGGACGACAGCGTGGCGCGCATCAGCTGCCTTCAGCAACGCCATGGTTTCGATTTTAGTGTACAGAGCAATAAGGGGCTATCGCGAACGCTCAACGAAACGATCGCGCGTGCGCGCGGCGAACTGATCGCGCCTTTCGGTTCGGACGATGTCATGCTACCTACGCGCCTGGCGCTGCAAGTGCGCCATATGCGCAACAAGCCCGAGGTTGGCATTTGCGCCGGAAATATCGAGCCGATCGACGCCGCCGGCCGCGCCCTCCGCACCGCGGGTGACCGCCCTTTCCGGCGTTTGAACTTCGACGACGTCTTTCTCAATCGCCAACCCGGTGCTCCTGCACCGACGCTGCTGATTCGACGCGACGCCTTCGAAAAAATCGGCGGCTTCGACCCCGACATACGCCTCGAAGACGTGCTGCTTGAACTGCGGATCACCGAGGCCGGATATTTCATTGACGTTCTTTCCGACGTCGTGGCGCAGTATCGGGTGCACGCCAGCAACACCTACAAGAACCACCGATTCATGCTCGACAACATGCTGCGCACCTACGCGCATTTTTCCAGCCACCCGGCATACCAGAAGGTCTGTTCGGATTATCGCAACTCAATGTTTCTCAAGTGTGCACGCAGTGACAAGGCGCTGGCACGCGAACTTCTAGGACAGATCCCTTTAGCGCGCTGGGATACCAAGACGCTGCGTGGACTCTTGCGTCTGACATTGCCACGCTCCACGTGAACGCTCATAGCCCGAAGTCAGCGATCAAGATTTTGCAAACGAGTCATCGCTCAATCCTTCCGGCCTCGTTTGTCCGAACCAGGCGGCAACGATCAGCGCGAAGGGTATCCAGATAAGGAACCAGTGTTCTTTCGGGCGCGAAAAAAATGCATTGCCTTCGGTCAAACCGGCAACAAAGCCGAACATCAGCAAAGTTGATGCGATGAGAACGGCCGGGGTGGCGCGGTTTCGCCACGAAAAGTAAAAGGCCAAGGCATACATCGAAAGCCAAAGAGTCAAGCCCACCGCCCCCCCGCTATAAAGCACGGCGAGTTCAATGTTATGCGGATCGGCACAGCATAGATCGCCCAAACCGTCGACGCGGAAAACCTGGGGGTGCGTGTAGCCATGGCCGAACAGCGGGCTGTCCATAATCTGGCGTAGCGCTTCGGCCCAGATCGCCGGGCGATACGACATTCCTCTATCGATGAGCGTTTGGATGCGAAAGACCGAATGAGCAAGTCCAACGACCGCGACAGCAGTGACCGCCAGCACGAAGAAGCGCCGTTTCCACGACAGCAGCGCGAGCCACATAAGGCACGCAAACAGCGCGACCAGCGGCGTACGTGAGCCAGTGAGCGCAATCGCCAGCAGAAAGATGAAGGACGCCGCAATCGGCAGGGGCGAACCGGCACGGCTGTCGAGCCACCAGCGCGCTAGCCAGTAGGCACCGAAGAAGCCCAATACATGCGCGGTGAGAAGCGGGTTGTACAGCGCACCGTAGCCCGGAAAACGGAGTCCGGGCGCGACGGCCAGGAAATAGGCGATCGATAACGCGGCGCTCAAGGTCGCGACGATGGCCGCGACTTCGGTCGTTTGTTCGAGTCGTCCGGGCACTTCAATCGCCACCAGTGCCGCCGCGAGAAGCAGGCCGAGGATGTACAGCGAATGCTTGCTAAAAGGACTTTCGCCACTTCCCGACCAGAGGACTGAAACCATGGTGTAGGCCGCGAAGACAATGAAGGCAATGACCAGAGGACAAGAGAGCAAGCGTCGCCAGCGATACGGAGCAAGCGCTAACGCCAGAGCGGTAGGAAACAACAAGGTTGCGTAGTAGAGCTTGTGATAGCGCGGCCTATCGCCGATCCAGAACATGCCGGTAAGGAGGCATAGCCAGCCAAGCGGCACGGCGTAACGGATCAGCCAGTCAAAGATGCGCTGGGACAAAGCACGAAAATCGGGCGGTGAAGAAAGAAGCTGCGGACGCATGTCGATCGGGGCTCAGAAAAATGGGTTGGGCTGGCGCTTATCTGCGCACAGCACGCGGACAAGCGAGGGAGCCGCGGAGGCTGGGCTCGCGCTACGGCGTAATCGACCCCTCACAGGCCGCTCATCTATTTCCCGCTTTGTTGATATAGCGCCCAAGTTCCTCCATCATGGCGCCGAGGTTTGGCGCCTTGCGGGCGAAAAGGGCCTTCTGTTCCTGGGCGCTGAGCACTTCGTCGTGCGCCCCGGTGACCAGCGGGTGCGCGGTCGCGATGACGGCGAGCGGCATGGCGATTTTCACCTCGTTATCGATGTACGCCGTGCTCGACCATTCGGCAAGAACTGCATGATCCCGCACCTCATCGGAGAGCAGATTGATTCCGGTCGAGTAGTCGCGTTTCGGATTTTTCACGCCGAGCAGCGGCATCAGCGTCGGAATCACGTCCATGTGGTTGCTCATGCCTTCGTAGACGCCGGGCTTCATGCCCGGGACCCAGAGAACAAGCGGCGTGCGCGTCTGCTGGTCGGTAAACGCCGAGTTGTGCCCCCAGCGCCCGTTTTCCATGAACTCCTCGCCATGATCGCCGAGCGCGAGAACGATGGTGCTCTCGAGCAGGCCGTTCTTCTTGAGGTAGTCGAAGACACGGCCGAACTGGCTGTCGAGATGATGCACCGAGTTGATGTAGCGATTCTTGATCAGGCCGATGCTGCTCGCCAATTGCTCGCGGCTTAGCGAAAAGTAATTGATGTCGTCGGGATAAGGACGGCGGATGATGCTCTCCGGCGGAAAGTAATAGCGCGCATGCGGCGCCTCGAAGAACATGAAGGTGAAGAAGGGGCGGGACTTGTCGCGCTTGTCGATGAAGTCGATCAGGCTGCCGACGTTCTGCTGGTCCTTTTCCCAGCCCTGTGCACCGCCGGGAATCTCGTGCAATTGCTCGGCCGGTACCTGGCTGAAAATCGTCGCGTCGAATTCCGGATAGCTAAACTTCGCGCTGGTGTAGAAATTCATCTGATAGTTCTGCGCCTTGAGCACGTCGATGATCGGCGCGCCCCTGCGCTCGGCGAGCGCCGGGAACCAGTAATTGCCGGGAATGCCCATGAACATGCTGAAAATGCCGACGCGCGTTCCGTTGCCGCCGCTGTAATTGCGCGTGAAGCGCCTGGCGCCCTGTGCGAAAGCCCAGGTATTGGGCATGATTTCGGGGTCGAGCATGTCGGCACGCAGTGATTCCGAAGCGAGCCAGACGATGTTCAGCGGTTTGGCCGGCGGACTGACGTCAAGCGGATGCAGCGGATAATTAAGGCTGCCCTTGGCCAGTTGATAGGCTTTCTTGCGCTCGACCTTGACGCCGAATTTGGCGAGAACGGTGCGCGCTGAAACGCCCAGGTAATACGGGATTGTCTGGGGCAGGACGCCGACGCTCGTGACGCCGGTTGCTGTGCTATAGGCATACACCGCGCGTTCGCCAACGGCGAGCACGGCGAAGGCGACGAGCAGGCCGGCAAAAAAGCGACGCGGCAGCCAGCGCGGTTCGCCAAACTTGCGGTAAGCCGACAGCGTGAGCCCGAGCAGGAGCGCCTGCAAGAGCAGGAAAGCGACGGCGATGGCGACAAAGGTCAGGGTAGACGCATTGCTCGCGCCGAGCGATTCGAGACCGCCCGGCGTTTTCACGAGATTGATGACAAAGCCGTTGATGAAAATCCCGTAGAGCGTAAACAACTTGGCGTTGGCGTAAAGAAACAGGGTCGTCACGCTAGTGCTGATGATCGCGAGCGGCGAGAGGAACGACCAACGCGCGCTGTGGCCGTTGCGTTGCAGTAACCGTGCGGAGAGGAAGGTAAGTAGCAGCGCCGGCAGCAGGTAGATAAACGCGTAGCTCAGCCAGACGGCGACGATAAAGCCAAAGGCCAGCGCGCCGTCGGCACGCGCCGACGTGAAATCGACCCCGTCCCAGGTAATGGCGAGCAGAACGAAATAAGTGAGCAGAAAAAAATGGGCGAGAACGCGACGTTGTTGCGAGGCAGATAACAAGGTAAATCTCCATGAAAATGCGCGAAGCGCGTCGAGCCGAAGTTCTAGGGAATGCCATCGCCACTGCTCGCTGGATCGACAGTATACCTGCGCTCCCTGAACAGTGCCTTAAGGCCCGAGGGGCTGGTCTTATCGGCCCGGGGCGCATGATAAGATGCCGCTTCGATTCTCACCCCGAACGCTTTCCCGATGCAGCCAACCGGCGCCAAGCCCGCTTCGCCCTCCGCGCCATCTTCACACCCTGCGCAGCCGCTTGGCGAGGCCGCCGCGCCACCTGTCTCGTCGCTCAGAATCTATCTGCGGCTGCTCGGTTACCTGCGACCGATGATCGGCCTGTTCGCCATCAGCCTGCTCGGCTTTGTCGTCTTCGCCTCGTCGCAACCCTTGCTGGCCGCGATTCTCAAATATTTCGTAGACGGATTGACGAGCCCGGGCGCGTCGAGTTTTCACGACATTCCCGGACTCGGCAAGCTCGACCTCGCCTACGGAGTTCCGCTGATGCTCGTGCTTATCGTCCTCTGGCAAGGCATCGGCTCGTTCTTCGGCAATTACTACCTTGCCAAGGTTTCGCTCGGCCTCATCAACGACCTGCGCCGGGCGCTGTTCGAGAGCCTGCTGCACTTGCCGAACAGCTATTTCGACCAGAACAACTCGGGCCACCTGATTTCGCGCATTTCCTACAACGTGACGATGGTCACCGGCGCCGCGACCGACGCGATCAAGGTTTCGATCCGCGAGGGACTGACGGTCGTCTTCCTGTTCGGCTATCTGCTCTGGATGAACTGGAAGCTGACGCTCGTCGTCGTCGCCATCCTGCCGATCATCGGCGTCATGGCCAGCGGCGCGAGCCGCAAGTTCCGCAAGCAAAGCCGCAAGATACAGTCGGCGATGGGCGACTTGACGCATATCGCCTCGGAGACGATTCAGGGCTATCGCGTCGTGCGCAGCTTCGGCGGCGAGGAGTACGAGGCACGGCGTTTTCGCTGCGCGAGCGAAGCCAATACCAAGAAGCAGCTGCGCATGGCCAAGACCGCGGCGACCTTCACGCCGGCGCTGCAACTCGTTACCTTCAGCACGATGTCGGTGCTGCTGCTGCTCGTCTTGCTCTTGCGCGGTGACGCGTCAGCGGGCGACATGGTTGCCTACATCACCGCCGCCGGCATGCTGCCCAAACCGATTCGCCAGCTCTCGGAGATCAGCGCGACGATCCAGAAAGGGCTGGCCGGCGCCGAGAGCATTTTTGCCCAGCTCGACGAGCCGCCCGAAGTCGACGCCGGCAAGGTCACCCGCGAGCGGGTCAGCGGCCGGCTCGACGTGCGAAATCTGTCGTTTACCTACAGCGGCAGCGACAAGCGCGTTCTCGATAACGTGAGTTTTTCGATCGCGCCCGGCCAGATGGTCGCGCTCGTCGGCCGCTCGGGGAGCGGCAAGTCGACGCTCGCCAGCCTGATCCCGCGCTTCTACGCGCACAAGGACGGGCAGATCCTGATCGACGGAATCGAAATCGAGGACTATACGCTGCGCAATCTGCGCAGCCATATCGCGCTCGTCACGCAACAGACTTCGCTGTTCAACGACACGGTGGCCAACAACATCGCTTACGGCGATCTTGCCGGCGCGCCGCGGGCTGACATCGAGAAAGCCGCCGAAGCAGCGTATGCGCGCGAATTCATCGATCAGTTGCCGCAGGGTTTTGACACCCTCGTCGGCGAAAACGGGGTGCTGCTCTCGGGCGGCCAGCGCCAGCGTCTGGCGATCGCCCGCGCGATTCTCAAGGATGCGCCACTCCTCATTCTCGACGAAGCGACCTCGGCGCTCGACAGCGAGTCCGAACGCCACATTCAGAAGGCGCTCGACTATGTCATGGCCAACCGCACGACGCTGGTCATCGCCCATCGTCTGTCGACGATCGAGAAGGCCGATAGGATCATGGTCATGGATCAGGGTCGTATCGTCGAGTCGGGCGCGCACGCCGAGCTACTGGCGCGCAACGGCGCCTATGCCCGCTTCCACGCCATGCAGTTCGGCGACGAAAAGCCGCCGGCCGAACATGCTGGCGGCGGCAGCGGCCCGCTCTCTTTTGGAAAGACGTCATGAAGATCACCGTCATTGGCGCCGGCTACGTTGGTCTCGTTACCGGCGCCTGTCTCGCCGAGGTCGGCAACGAGGTTCTCTGCGCCGACCTCGACGCGCGCAAGATCGACATTCTCAAAGCCGGCGGCATCCCGATTTACGAGCCTGGACTGGCCGAGATGGTCAAGCGCAACTGCGCTGCCGGCCGCCTTGACTTCACCACCGACCTTGCCGCGTCGGTGCATTTTGGCGAGATCCAGTTCATCGCCGTCGGCACGCCGGCCGACGAAGACGGCTCGGCCGATCTGCAGTACGTGCTCGGCGCGGCGCGCACCATCGGCCGCAACATGGCCTCGTTCAAGCTCGTCGTCGACAAATCGACGGTTCCGGTCGGCACTGCCGACCGCGTCCAGGCGGCGATCGCCGAAGAACTTGCGGCGCGTGGCATAGCTATCGATTTTTGCGTCGCCTCGAACCCCGAGTTCTTGAAGGA
>JBBRXI010000085.1:0-8269 GCA_038248575.1 Burkholderiales bacterium
CGCCCGGTTTTTGCCGGCGACACGCTGACCGCACGCTACACGATAGAGACCGTCGACGACGACGCCGGTCGCACCCAGGGCAAGGTCGTCGTCAGCAATGGCGCAGGCGAAGTCTGCCTCGTGGCGACGCACATTCTGGTCTGGGTCATCCCGGGCTGAATCCTCGGAGCAGCGGCCCGGTGCCCGCTTGTGCGGCACCGGCCGGGCCGCTTGACAGGCCACTTGAACCGGTTCAATATGGTTTCGCGCGGCTCAGGAATGAACCGCGATTCGGCCACCCGCCGGCCTTGCTAAGGCCGGCTTGTCTTGAGACGAGCTCATGAGCAAAACCTGTCTGATTACCGGCGCCTCACGCGGCATCGGCTTTGCGACGGCGGTCGCCCTCGCTGAAGAAGGCTTCGACATCGCCGCGCTGGCGCTGCCCGATGGCGAACGGATGACCGAGCTGCGACAAAAAGTCGAAGCGCTCGGGCGGCGTTTTGGCGCTTACGAGTTCGATCTTGGCGTACTCGAACAGCACGCGCCAGTGATCGACCAAGTACTCGCGGCGTTCGGGTCTATCGACTGCTTGGTCAACGACGCCGGCGTCTCGGTGTTGAGCCGTGGTGACCTGCTCGACGTGTCGATCGAGAGTTTCGACCGCTGTTTTTCGGTCAACACGCGCGGCACCTTTTTCTTCACCCAGGCCGTGGCGCGCCACATGGCAAAATCGCAAACACCCGCTGATGCATACCGCAGCATCGTCTTTATCACCTCGTCGAACGCCGTCGCGGCAAGCGTCGAGCGCGGCGAATACTGCATGTCGAAAACTGCGCTGTCGATGGCCTGCAAGCTCTTTGCGCTGCGCCTCGTGGGCCATGGCATTGGCGTATTTGAGGTGCAGCCGGGAATGATCCTGACCGAGATGACGGCGCCGTCAAAAGCGCGCTACGACAAGATGATCGCCGAGGGCATGACCGCCGATCGACGCTGGGGCACGCCCGAGGACGTCGCCCGCGTCGTGCGCACGATGGCGGCCGGGCTTTTGCCCTATACCGTCGCTCAGGACGTGCGCGTCGACGGCGGCCTGCTGCTGACGCGTTTCTGAACGGCAAGCAGGACGCGATGCCCAGAGAAGCGATGGATTTTGACGTGCTGATCGTCGGCGGCGGGCCGGCCGGGTTGTCGGCGGCGATTCGCCTCAAGCAACTGGCGGCTGAAGAAGGCGGCGAGGTGAGCGTCTGCCTGATCGAAAAAAGCGCCGAGATCGGCGGCCATATTCTCTCCGGCGCGGTGCTCGACCCGCGCGCGCTCGCCGAACTTTTTCCCGACTGGCGAGCGCTCGGCGCGCCGCTCAAGGCACCGGTCAGCGATGACCGTTTCCTGCTGCTCGGCGCGCGGCGGAGCGTGCGTCTGCCGAACTGGCTCTTGCCGGCGTGCTTTCATAACGAGGGTAATCACGTCATCAGTCTGGCCAACCTGTGCCGCTGGCTCGGCACGCAGGCCGAGGCGCTCGGCGTCGAGATCTACCCGGGCTTTGCCGGCGCCGAAGTGCTCTACGCCGAGGGTGGAGAATTGCGTGGTTCGGTGCGCGGCGTCGCCACCGGCGACATGGGCCGGCGCAAGGACGGCGAGCCCGGCCCCGACTTCCAGCCGGGTATGGAATTGCGCGCCAAATACACCTTTTTTGCCGAAGGCAGCCACGGCCATCTTGGCCAGGAGATCGAGGCGCGCTTTGCCCTGCGCGAAGGCGCCGACGCGCAGGTCTATGGCCTCGGCGTCAAGGAAATCTGGGAAATCGATCCGGCCCGGCACCAGACCGGGCTGGTCATCCACACCGCCGGCTGGCCGCTCGACGCGCACACCTACGGCGGCGGCTTCATGTACCACATGGCGGATAACCAGGTCGCCGTCGGCCACATTACCGGCCTGGCATATCGCAACCCCTATCTTTCGCCGTTCGAGGAATTCCAGCGGCTGAAGACGCACCCGGCGCTGCGCGCCTTCCTCGACGGCGGCAAGCGCATCGCCTACGGCGCGCGCGCGATCACCGCCGGCGGCCTGCAGTCGCTGCCCAAGCTGGTCTTTCCGGGCGGCGCGCTGATCGGCGACGACGCCGGTTTTCTCAACGCCGCGCGCATCAAGGGTTCGCATTGCGCGATGAAGAGCGGCAGCCTCGCCGCCGAGGCTTGCTTCGCCGCACTCATAGCCGGCCGGCAGAACGATACGCTGACGTCTTATCCGGACGCTTTCCGCTCGAGCTGGCTCTACGCCGAACTGCACGCGGCGCGCAACTTCAAGCCGTGGATGGCCAAGGGCCTGGCGCTCGGCAGTCTGATGTTCGGCATCGACCAGATCGTTCTGCGCGGCAAGGCGCCGTGGACGCTGCATCACAGCGGGCCGGACCACAGCAAGCTTGACCAGGCCGCCGATGCAGAACCGATCGCGTACCCGAAAGCCGATAACGTAATCAGCTTCGATCGCGCCTCGTCGGTCTACCTTTCGAACACCCACCACGCCGAAGACCAGCCTTGCCACCTGCAGCTCAAGGACGATAGCGTCCCGGTCGCGGTGAACCTCGCGCTCTACGACGCACCCGAACAGCGCTACTGCCCGGCCGGGGTTTATGTCATCGTGAGCGATCCCGACGGCGCCAACCCGCGCCTGCAGATCGACGCGGCCAACTGCGTGCATTGCAAGACCTGCGACATCAAGGACCCGACGCAGAACATTGTCTGGGTCGCCCCCGAGGGCGGCGGCGGCCCCAACTATCCGAACATGTGAACGGGCCAGCGCCCGCCTCTGCCTGTGAAAGAGCCGATGAACGAGCCGACCAGCAACAAGCGTGTTTCACTGAAAGACGTCGCCCGTGCCGCCGGCGTGTCGACCGGCACGGTATCGATGGTGCTCAACAATAATCCGTCGGTCGCGCTGACGACGCGCGCGCACGTGCAAAAGGTGATCGACGGACTCGGCTACGTCTATGACCGCAGCGGCGCCCAGCTGCGCACCCGGCGCACCGGCATCGTCGGCGTCTCGATCTGCAATCTTGCCAACCCCTACTTTGCCGAGATCACTGTCGGTATCGAGGAGGCGCTTGGCGAGTTGCGCCTCGCGCTGGTGCTCGGCCACAGCGGCGAATCGGTCGCCCAGCAGGCGAAATTTCTCACTACAGCGCGCGAGCACAACGTCGAGGGCCTGATCGTGATGCCGGCAATCGGCACCAGCCGGGAGGCGATCGAACAGGTACTCGGCTGGCGCCTGCCGCTGGTACTCGTCTCGCGTACCGTCGAAGGCGTCGACGCCGATTACGCCGGACTCGACAACAGCGCCGGTTCGACGCTGGCCACCGAACACCTGCTCGACCTCGGCCACGAGCGCATCGCTTTTGTCGGCGCCAATACGCGCACCTCGACGGGCCGTGAACGCGTGCGCGGCTACCAGAACGCGCTGCGTGCGGCCGGCAAACCGCTTTGCGACGAACTCGTGGTCGAGTGCGACGCGTCGCGCGAGGACGGTTTTCGGGCGGCCAACGAATTACTCGGGCACAGCGATCCGCCGACGGCAATCGTCTGTTTCAACGACCTGCTCGCTTTCGGCGTCATGCTCGGCCTGCGCAAGCTCGGCCTCGAGCCCGGCCGCGACTGCTCAGTCGTCGGTTCCGACGGCGTCGCCGAGGCGGCGCTGTGGCAGCCGGGTCTGACCACCGTCGCCGGGCACCCCGGGCTGATCGGCGTCTCCGCCGGCCAGTTGCTGCGCCAGCGCCTGGCAAGCCCCGGCCGTCCGGCCGAGAGCATCCAACACCGACCCGAGCTGATCGTCCGCGGCTCGAGCGGGCCGCGCCTGCCAGCGCCCGCCAAACGCCGCGGCGCCCGGAAAAGCTAGCCGCACGCAGCGCAAATACAATCTCGACAGAGAGGAAATTCAATGAACACAAGCAATTCCAAACTGCGCCTCGGCGAACTGCCGGTCGGCACCACCTTCGACACCGGTGGCATCGTCGTTACCGAGTCGCATATCGTCGGTTTTGCCGGCATCAGCGGCGATTTTTTCGACCTGCACATGGACGACGAGTACGCACGCGAACAGGGTTTTACCGGCCGCGTCGCGCACGGCCTGCTCGGCCTGGCGCTCGTCGACGGCCTTAAAAACCGCGCCGACGTGCGCATCGCGGCGATCGCCACGCTCGAGTGGCAATACCGTTTTCTGGCGCCGGTCTATGTCGGTGACCGGATTTTCGCGCGCATTACGGTGCGCGAGACGCGGCCGACCAGCGACGGCCGGCGCGGCGTTGTGCGTCTCGGTGTCGATGTCATCAAACAGGACGGCACGATGGTCCAGCAAGGCGTGCACACGCTGCTGGTCCACGCCTGATCGAGTTACGGAGTCGCCCATGAATACCCATCGCGTTGCCCTCATTGGGCTCGGCATGGCGGTCAAGCCGCATGCGCTGAGCCTGCTCGACCTGCACCCACGCGTCGAGGTCGCCGCGGCCTACGCGCGCGCGCCTGAACGCCGCGCGCAGTTCGCCGCGAGCTACCCCTTCCCGCTCGTCGATACGCTCGAAGCGATACTCCAGGACACGACAATTGACACGGCAATCGTCCTGACGCCACCGTGGACCCACGACGAACTCGTTCGCCGCTGCGCGGCGGCGGGCAAGAACGTGCTCGTCGAAAAGCCGATCGACGTGAGCGGTGAGCGCGCCGCGGCGCTCGTCGACTGCTGTGAGCGCGCCGGCGTCGCCTTCGGCGTCGTTTTTCAGCACCGTTTCCGGCCGGCCTCCTTAGCGTTGCACGCGCTGCTCGAGCGCCGGGGGCTCGGCGAGATTCTCTCGGCGTCGGCGTCCATCCGCTGGTGGCGCGACGCCGGTTACTTCGCGCAGCCCGGGCGCGGCACGCAAACGCGCGACGGTGGCGGCGTCCTGCTCACCCAGGTCATCCACACGCTCGACCTCCTGCTACACCTTGCCGGACCGCCTGCGTCAGTCTCCGCATTGGTCGACAACAGCGGCCAGCGCGGACTCGATACCGAGGATCGCGTCGTCGCCGCCGTGCGCTGGGAGAACGGCGCTTCGGGCGTGATCGACGCGACCAACCTCGCTTACCCCGGTTTTCCCGAGCGCATCGACATTGCCGGGACGCTGGGCTCGGCCGTACTCGAAGGCGAGCGCCTGCTCGTGCAGTTGAAAGACAGCAGCGAAATACGCGTTGATGCGCCAGCCGGTAGTTCGGGCGGCGCCGATCCGATGGCCTTCTCGCACGCCGCGCATCGCGCGCTGATCGAAGAATTTTTCGCCGCCATCGACGCCGGCCGCGAAGCGATGAACTCAGCGCGCTCTGGCCTCGCCGTGCAGCGCCTGATCGACGCCCTGCTCGACTCCGGGCGCACCCAGCGCGCCGTTAGCTTTTGACCGAACCGGCATTCGCGCCGCATAACTGTTTGCCTATCCAACCAACCGAGGAGCGATGATGTTTTTATCAAGTGAGCACCAGCAAGTCGCCGACATGGTGCGGCGCTTTTCGGACGAAGTCGTCCGCCCCGAGGCCGAGCGCCTTGACCGCGAAGAGGCGTTTGCCGGCGACATCTATCAGCAGATGGCCGACAACGGGCTGTTCGGCATCACCGTCCCCGAAGAATACGGCGGCGCTGGCCTCGACTGCCTGGCCTACAGCATCGTCATGGAGGAGCTCGCGCGCGGCTACTCGTCGGTCGCCGACCAATGCGGCCTGGTCGAACTGTTCGGCACCATGCTCTGCAAATACGGTAGCGCAGCGCAAAAAACGCGCTGGATCGGCCCGCTGATTCGCGCCGAACTGCGCGGCGCCTATTGCATCACCGAAGCCGGCGCCGGCTCCGACGTCTCGGGGATTAAAACGACAGCGACGCGGCGTGGCAGCGGCGACGACTGGGTCCTGAACGGCAGCAAACTGTGGATCCACAACGCACCGGTCGCCGACGTGGCCTTCGTCCTGGCGCGTACCGACCCGGCGGCCGGCAAGCGCGGCATGAGCATCTTCATCGTCGACTGCCACGCTGCCGGCGTCTCGCGCGGGCCCAAGGAGCACAAACTCGGCCAGCGCTCGTCGCAGGTCGGCGAGCTCAACTTTGCCGACGTCAGCGTACCGGCCGATGCGCTTCTCGGGCTTGAGGGCCGCGGTTTCCACATGATGATGAGCGTTCTCGAAAAAGGACGCGTCGGCATCGGCGCGCTCGCCGTCGGCATCATTCAGGCGGCGCTCGACGCCTCGATCGCCCAGGCCAAGCTGCGTCAGCAGTTCGGCCACGCGATCGCCGAATTCCAGGCCATCCAGTTCATGCTCGCCGACATGGCCAAGGACGCGCAGGCCGCGCGCCTGCTCGTGCGCTCGGCGGCGATGCAGATGGACGCTGGTGTCGACGCCGGCATGGCCTCGTCGATGGCCAAGTGTTTTGCCAGCGACGCGGCCGTCGCGCAGAGCTCGAACGCCGTGCAGATTTTTGGCGGCAGCGGATTTATTCGCGGCTACGAAGTCGAACGCCTGTACCGCGACGCCAAGATCACGCAGATCTACGAAGGCACCAACCAGATCCAGCGCGTGATCATCGCGCGCAAGCTGCTTGAGGGGTGAGTGCTAAACCGGTTTCACCACAGAGGCACAGAGGACTGCGTATGATTCGGGCAAAACCGTTCCTTTCACCAAATAACGCGCTTCCTTTCTGAACTCTCTGTGCGCTCTGTGCCTCTGTGGTGAATACTGTTCTTGGCTTTTAAGGAGTGTTGTTTGAAAATACTGGTTCCCGTTAAAAGAGTCGTCGATTACAACGTCAGGGTGCGCGTCAAGGCCGACGGCGGCGGCCTCGATATCGCCAACGCCAAGATGTCGATGAATCCGTTCGACGAGATCGCCGTCGAGGAAGCCGTGCGCCTCAAGGAGGCCGGCGTCGCCAGCGAGGTGATCGCCGTCTCGGCGGGAATCGCCAACTGCCAGGACACCTTGCGCACGGCGCTGGCGCTTGGCGCCGACCGCGCGATCCACGTCGATACCGGCGAAATGCCGAGCGCCGAACTGCAACCGCTAGCCGTCGCCAAGCTCTTGCAGGCGCTCTGCGTGATCGAAAAACCGCAGCTCGTCATCTGCGGCAAGCAGGCGATCGACGACGACGCCAACCAGACCGGCCAGATGCTCGCCGGCCTGATGAACTGGCCGCAAGCGACCTTCGCTTCGAAAGTTTTCGTCGCGCCGGACATGAGCCACGCCACGGTGACGCGCGAGATCGACGGCGGCACCGAAACGCTCGAGATCAGCTTGCCGGCGGTCATCACGGCCGACCTGCGCCTTAACGAGCCGCGTTACGCGACGCTACCGAACATCATGAAAGCGAAGAAAAAGTCGCTCACCACCATGACGCCCGAAGCGCTCGGCGTCGCTAACGTCGACATCGCGCCGCGCCTGACGACGCTCAAAGTTGCCGAACCGGACAAGCGCGCCCCCGGCGTCAAGGTCGCCGACGTCAATGAACTCGTCGCCCGGCTGCGCCACGACGGGGTGATCGCATGAGCTGCCTGATCATCGCCGAACACGACAGCAGCGCGCTCAAGGGCACGACGCGCAACGCCGTCACGGCGGCCGTAGCGATCGGCGGCGAGATCCACGTGCTGGTCGCCGGCAGCGGCTGCGCGGCAATCGCTGCCGACGCCGCAAAAATCGCCGGCGTCAGCAAGGTTTTGCTGGCCGATGCGCCGCACTACGCCGACCAGAGCGCCGAAAATCTCGCGGCGCTCGTCGTCGCGCAAGCCGGCTACAGTCACCTGCTCGCGCCGGCGACGACCTTCGGCAAAAACGTCATGCCGCGCATCGCGGCGCTGCTCGACGTCGCGCAGATTTCCGAGCTCGTCGGCGTGCAATCGCCGACCACCTTCGTTCGTGCAATCTACGCCGGCAGCGTCATGACCACCGTCGACTCGGCCGATGCGATCAAGGTCATCACCGTGCGCACGACGGCGTTCGCGCCGGCCGGCGACGGCGCGCCGGCGACCGTCGAAGCGATTGCCGCGAGCGCCGATCAGGGCAAGAGCCGCGTCGTTTCCCGCACGCTCACCCAGACGGGGCGGCCCGAGCTTGCAGCAGCCAAGGTCGTCGTCTGCGGCGGCCGGGCGCTCGGTAGCGGCGAAGCCTATCGGCAGCTGCTCGAACCGCTCGCTGACAAACTCGGCGCAGCGCTCGGCGCTTCGCGCGCCGCGATCGACGCCGGCTATGTGGCAAACGATCTGCAGGTCGGCCAGACCGGAAAAATCGTCGCCCCGGAG
>JBBRXI010000086.1:0-8266 GCA_038248575.1 Burkholderiales bacterium
CCGCTGAAACTCAAACGCGGCGCTAGGCTTGTGAACCCCGGAACTGCCGCGACCAGCTTCTCTTCAGCCGCCCCCTCTGGCAACAAAAACGAATACGGATCGGCGATGCCCTTGTCGAAATAGTGCGGGCGAACAATTTGGACATGGCCGAGTTGCGAGTGAATCGTGCCTTCCCGCATTTGCTGAAAAATCCACGCGATAAAACCACCAGCCAGCAAGAAGGCGATGATCCCGAAAGCAACGGTCATCATCGCGACCAGCGTCCGTTGCTTGTTTCGCAAAAGATTGCGCGTTGCCAAACGAAAATCTGCGAATAAAATATTCATCGATACCGCTTCATGCGTAAGATTAGAATGCCGAGTTGTTATGATACGACAAACCTAAATCGAGCGAGCCCGGCATGACAACATTCGATTACGACCAGGCGTTTTCACGAAACATCGGCTGGGTCACGGAAACCGAGCAGACGAAGCTGCGCCATGCGCGCGTCGCCATCGGCGGCTTGGGCGGGGTCGGCGGCGTGCATCTGCTGACGCTGGCGCGCCTCGGCATTGGTCGCTTTACCATCGCCGACTTTGATACGTTCGACGTCGTCAATTTCAATCGGCAAGTCGGTGCCTCGGTGTCCACACTCGAACGCCCGAAGTGTGCAGTGCTCGCGGAGATGGTTCTCGACATTAACCCGGAAATCGAGCTCCGCACGTTTCCCGATGGTATACAGACCGCAAACGTCGACAGTTTTCTGGACGGCGTCGACGTCTATGTTGACGGGCTCGACTTTTTCGCTTTCGACGCCCGGCGCATGACCTTTGCAGCCTGCGAGCGGCGCAACATTCCGGTTGTCACGGCGGCGCCGGTGGGTATGGGAACAGCCGTACTCGTATTCGCGCCAGGCGGAATGTCCTTTGAAGACTATTTTGGCTTTGAAGGATGCGACGACGAAATGGAAATGGCGATCCGTTTCCTGGTTGGGCTGTCGCCGGCAATGCTGCAGCGTGGCTACGTCGCCGATATGTCGCGCATCAACCTCGTCAAGCGCCTAGTCCCGTCGAGCATCGCCGCCTGCCAAATCTGCGCTGGCGTCGCCGCCATTGAAACGCTCAAGCTCGTACTTGGGCGCGGCGGCGTCCGTCTGGCGCCCAAAGGCAGCCAATTTGACGGATACCGCATGCGCTACGCAAAAACCTGGCGCCCGTGGGGACACAAGAACCCACTGCAACGCCTTATGATTGCGCTGGTCAAATCGCAACTGTCTCGCTCGACCTAACAGGCATGAATCCGTCATGAACCGCGACGTACTGCTTAAGATTCTCGATCTCGCGCGCTGGGCACCAAGCGGTGACAACACGCAGCCCTGGCGTTTCGAAATTGTCTCCGACCATCACATCGCTATCCACGGCCACGACACACGTGAGCATGTTCTTTACGATTTTGACGGGCACGCCAGCCAGATGGCGCACGGTGCCTTGCTGCAAACCATTGAACTGGCCGCCAGTCGCTTCGGGCTGCATTCGGAATGGCTATTGCGGCCAGGCACACCCGAGGCGTTACCCATCTACGACGTACGTTTGGAACCTGCACGAATCGATGAAAGCCCGCTTACCGCGTTTATCGAAACACGCTGCGTCCAACGCCGTCCCATGCGAACAACCCCCTTGAACGCGCAGCAAAAGAAAGCTTTTGTTGATGCTGTTGGCAAGAACTGTAAGCTTCAGTTTTTCGAATCGTTTGAGGAGCGAATGGCGGTCGCCCGCCTGCTCTGGAAAAACGCCTATCTTCGCTTGACGTGCCCGGAGGCGTACCCGACACATCGCGACATCATCGAATGGGACACGCGCTTCAGCACAGATCGAATCCCTGCTCAGGCCATCGGGGTCGACCCTTTAACGGCAAAATTGATGCGCTGGGTGATGCAAAGCTGGGAAAGGGTCGACTTTTTCAACCGCTATCTGATGGGTACTTTTACCCCTCGCGTTCAGTTGGATTTTCTACCGGCAATACGTTGCGCGAGCCACATTTTGATGCGCCCAAACGAAGCGCTTCGTACGCCAAACGACTACGTCTGTGCAGGAATGGCCTTACAGCGTCTTTGGCTGACCGCAACGTCACTTGGGCTGTACTTGCAGCCGGAAATGACACCCGTCATCTTCCGCTGGTATGTGCAGGCGAACCGGTCAATCTCGGCGTTGCCATCGATCGACCGTGGTGCAGAAAACCTGGCGAACGAGTTCAACCAACTGGCGCGGAGCGAATTACCCGACGATTTCAGTTTCTTTTGTCGCGTCGGTCATTCGCGCTTGCCTACCGCTCGCTCCGTACGGATGGACCTTTCTGATTTGATGAAGGCTCTTCCCTCACCATAGTCCCTCAAGCCATTCACGCCTTCGCCGGGGGGCGCTGAGAGCCAAGGTATTGCGCGCGGCATCAACATCCCCGCTCGCCGCGTTGGCCAGCAACTGCCCGTGCAAGGTGGAGCGTGCGTATTTCGCGGAACGTGAACGTCGAGTTTGCGCAAAAGAGGCCGACGCAGAGAGGCGTTGCGCGAACAGGAGAAGCCCTCAACGCGATCTACGCTTGCCCCTAAAACACCGATCATCCACCGCGCCGCTCGCCTCCTGCTTAAAAAGCGGGACTGTTTGAGGTAATGAATCTGCACCCATGCAACGGACGCGGGCAATCACGACTTGCCCATGCCGCAGTCGCCGTTCTTGTTCCGCCAGAAGAAGCCGCCAGCATGTGGGTGCGGGGCGCCGGAACGCTATTTGCTCAAACCTTGTTAGTGATTTCGCGACTGAGCATGGCCCACTTGCCGCTGATTATTGTCCTTACCCGCTGGCATTCCAGATTACTTTACAGCACCGATCTCAGGAATTTGGATCTTGCAAAATAACGCCGCCGAACAGCCACTGCAAGAGGCCAGCAGATGATCGACATTCTGCAATGGCCGGCGATGTTGCTGACCGTCGTTGCCGCCTGGCTCGTCGCTTCGACATCAAAGGGGCGGCGGCGCGTGGGATTCTGGATTTTTCTCGCCAGTAACGTGCTGTGGACGATCTGGGGTTGGAATAGTCAAGCGTGGGCGCTCGTCGTACTGCAGGTGTCGCTGGCGCTGCTTAACATCCGCGGGGCAGAGAAAAATGAGCCGGTGGGTGATAGAGAGCCGTCGTAAGCGTGCTGAATTGCCAGACAAGAGCCGGCTGATCAGGCGGCAACAAGAGATCGTCGTTCTGCGCTCGACTGTTTGGAGCCGGCTCCCGCAGAACGATCTTCATGTCGCTGTTGTGCACTACGTCGGCAACGTTCGGCTGGGTGCGCGGCATCGCATGAGCGAAACTGATTTCATGGACGGGCACAAAGCTGGCCGAGCAGTTCGCTCGCGTTACGTGCCCGGCCTGGGCAATGGATGCCGGTTTTCCACCGTTCGCTCGTCCAGTGAGAACGAATCGGGGCGAGTCGGGGGACAAGCTTTCACAATTGCCGCGCAGCGTGGTATAGCTGGGTATACAAAAAAGGCCACATGGAAGTGGCCTAAGCAGCTGTTTCTTTGGCGCGCCTGACACGATTCGAACGTGCGACCCCTGCCTTCGGAGGGCAGTACTCTATCCAGCTGAGCTACAGGCGCGTGGGGAGGCGTAAAGCATAGCGGTTTTGGCGTTCGCCGTCCAATTCAGCGGCGCGGCAATCGCCTGAGGGTCTGTTGCCGAGCGCTCAGCGCGGTCTTCGGCTGCGCGCAGTTTCGAGTTGCTGGCAAAGGCGCGCGGCGCCGTCGAGCAGGCGCGGGGTGTGGCGCTGGATGAGGTCGGGGTGGATGAAGAAGAGGTTGCCGCGCGCAACGGCGGTGATCGAGCTCCAGCGTTTCCAGTCGGCGAGCCATTCGGGGCGTACTTCACCCATGCCGCTGGCGATGATGACTTCCGGGTTGGCGGCGATCACCGCTTCGACGCTGACTATCGGGGCCAGCGCGTCGAGCCCGCCGAAGACGTTTTCGCCACCGCACAGCGTGACTACGCTCGAGATGATCTGCTTGCCGCCGACGGTGGAGAGCGGATCTTTCCAGATCTGGTAGAAGGTGCGCACCGGTGGTTTTCTGCTGTAGCTCTGGCGCAGACGTTCGAGGCGCGCGTTGAGGTCGGCGACGGTCTTGCGCCCGACGTCCTGGGTGCCGGCGAGCTGGCTCAGGCGTTCGAGCGTACTCATCACGTCCTCGATGCGGTTGGGCTGCGTGAGGTACAGCGTGAGGCCCAAGGCGCGCAGTTTTTCAACGTGCGCCTTGACGTTGCCGCTCTCCCAGACGATGACGAGGTCGGGCTTCAAGGCAACGATCGCTTCGAGGTCGAGGCGCGAATAGCCGCCGACGCGGGTTATTTTTTTCGCGTCCTCGGGGTAGTTGCTGTATTCCACGGTGCCGACGATGCGCTCGCCGGCGCCGACCGCGAAGAGGCTCTCGGTGACGTGCGGCGCGAGGCTGATGATGCGTTTGGCCGGCTGTGCAATGCGCACCGTCGCGCCGCTGTCGTCGACGACAGCGATCTCTGCGCGGGCGAGGCCGCATGAGGCGACGAGCAACAGCAGAGCCAGCAGTCGTTTCATGCCGGGGCTTTCCATGCGCTGATGGCGGTTGAGAGGCGGCGCCATTCGGCGTCGCTGCGCGGCAGCGCGAAGCGCACGACGCCGTGCGCGGCGTGCGGGCGAATCGAGCCGGCGGCGAAATGTTCGACGAGGCCGTCGACGTGCGGCGTTGCGACGCTGCAAAAGAGCGCCGTCGCCTGCGTTTCGCCAAGCGGCGCGAGCGCCGCGCAAAGGCGGAGCGAGCTCAACGCGAGTTGTTCGCGCGCCCTGGCCTGCCTGACGGTGTCCTGTTGGGGGGACGGGGCGACGGCGCGCGACGGCGTTGCCAGCGTGTACGACCCGAGCAACTGGCTTAGCTTGTCGAGCTTATCGGTGGCTCCGAGAACGAAGCCGACGCGCGCGCCGGGCAAGCCAAAGAACGGCGCGAGCGAACGCAGGACGATGAGCCGCGGCGCGTCGTCGCGGCCAGCAAACTGGGCGACGCTGTTTGCCGGGTCGGCGTCGGCCAGTGTTTCGTCGACGATCAGCCAGCCGCCGCGTTTATCGAGTTCGCCGGCCGCAGCGAGCAGCGTAGCGCGCGGCAGCGTCATCGCGGTGAGCGGGTTTGGGTTGGCGATCAGCACCTTAGGCGTCGCCGCGGCGAGCGCGCGGGCGAGTGTCGGCAGCCGCCGCAACGGGTGGCCAGCGCGATGCCAGGCTGCGCTGTGCGCATCGTCCATCGGCGTGAGGCAGGCGAGCGCCGCCGGGGGGAAGAGGTGCGGGAGCGCGCGGGTCGCCGCGCTGACGCCAGCGACCGCGAGCAGGCGCTCGTTGCCGTAGTAGCCGGCGGCGGCAGGCAGCAGCCCGTCGTCGTCGGCGGGCCGCTCATGCCAGCACGCGGGGTCGACCGCCGGTACGGGATAGGGCTGCGGGTTTACCGGCGTCGACACATCAAGCCAGTCAGCGGCCGTGAACTCGAGCGTCTGGGCCTCGGCCGGGGGTGCGCTCAGTTCCCGCACTGGCCGGCCTCCGGCGCTGCCGCGTTTGGGCAGAGGCTCCGCTTGCAGGGCCCTGGCCGGGGCCGGGCGTGCGCCGGTACGACGCGCTCCGGGCGGCGGCGGTGGCACATCGAGAGGATCAAAACGCTCACGCAATCGCTCCTGGAATTTAGGCCGATGCAGTCGTGCTCGACCTCGCGCATGAAAAACTGGGCCGGCAGCCGTTGAAGAAGGCCGATTTTACGACGAAAGCGGCGCGCCTTTGCTCTCCACACGCAACGTGTCGCTGCCGCTCTGCCGCGGCGCTAGTCGTTGCGCACGAGCAGCAGGGAGGTGTGCAGGGTGCGCACGAGCTTTTCGCCGACGCTGCCGACAAAGAAGCGCTCGACGCCGCGGTGGCCGTGCGTGCCGGCAACGAGCAGGTCGGCCTGCCACGCCTTGGCCGCTTCGGCGAGCATTTGCGGGACCTGCTTGACTTCCGATTCGACGATCCGCGTCTCAGCCTCGACGCCGGCGGCGTGCGCCATGGCGACGGCCTGGTCGAGAAATTCCTGGACACCGATGCGCAGGGCTCGCTCGACTTCGCCGATGCTGTTCGAAAGCATGATCTCGCCCATCTTTTGCGCGAAAATTGTCTCGTCGAGTGCGTAGCAGATCAGCAGTTGGGACTTGAACAGCCGCGTCAGTTCGACCGCCGTCGACAAGACTTTGCCGGTTGCGAAATTCTCGTCGATCGCCACCATGATCCGCTTGTACATGAACGCTCCTGTTTGTCCGGAAAATGTTATTTGAGCGCCAGCGGCAAGCCAGCGGCGACCAGCGTGACGCGCTCACAGGCGGCGGCGACGCGCTGGTTTAGCCGGCCCTGCTCGTCGGCAAAAAGGCGCGACACCGCGGCCATCGGAACGACGCCCCAGCCGACTTCGTTGGAGACGAGGACGACTTCTCCAGGCAGATGCGGCAAGGCGTCGATCAGCGCCTGCACCTCCCCGGCAAAAAGCGCGCAGCCGACCGGCTCGCCAGCCTCGGCCTGTTTGGCGGCGAGCCCGGCAAAGAGCAGGTTGGAGAGCCACAGCGTCAGACAGTCGACAAGCAAACAGGTGTCTGGCGCGGCGTGCGCGCGCAAGGCCGCGGCCAGATCGAGCGGCGCTTCGACGAGTCCCCAGTGCGCCGGACGACGCGCTTTGTGATGCGCGATGCGGCGCTCCATTTCGCCGTCAAGCGCCTGCGCCGTGGCCACATAAACGACGCGCAAACCGCTGTGCGCGGCGCGTTTTTCGGCCAGGACGCTCTTGCCCGATCGCGCGCCGCCGATAATCAGTTCTCTCATGCGGACTAGCTTAACACGTTGCCGGCAGGCGTATAATTGCCGGCTTTTGCCGCCTCGATGGCCAGGACTTTTCCCGTGCAACCCGCTATCCGCCCGCTCGACCGAAGCCTTGCCGCCGCGCTCCAGAACAAGATCAACAACAAGACCAAGCCGATCGGCGCGCTCGGACAACTCGAACAGCTCGCGCTGCACATCGGGCTGATCCAGGGCACGTTGACGCCGGCGTTTGCCCAGCCGCACATCCTCGTTTTCGCCGGCGACCACGGCGCGGCGAAGGCCGGCGTTTCGGCCTTTCCGCAGGACGTCACCTGGCAGATGGTCGAGAACTTCCTCGCCGGCGGCGCGGCGATCAACGTCTTCGCGCGCGCCAACGGGCTCGCGCTCAAAGTCATCGACGCCGGCGTCGCGCATGATTTTGGCGCCCGTGACGGCTTGATCGCCGCGAAGATCGGCTGGGGCACGCAGAACTACCTGGTCGAGGCGGCGATGAGCGCCGCGCAGCGCGACGCCGCACTGGCGAGCGGCGCCGACATCGTGCACGCACTCGCCGACGCCGGCTGCAACGTCGTCGGCTTCGGCGAAATGGGTATCGGCAACTCCGCCGCCGCCTCCTTGGTCACGCACGCGCTGACCGGCACGCCGCTCGATGACTGCATCGGGCGCGGCACCGGGCTCGACGACGCCGGCCTGGCGAGGAAGCGCACACTTCTCGCTAAAGCCACGCAGAGAGCAGCTCTCCGCGCAGGGACCGACTGCGGCGCGCAGGCGCTTGCGGTGCTCGCCGAGTTCGCCGGCTTCGAGATGGTGATGATGGCCGGCGCCATGCTGGCCGCCGCCGAGCGCAAAATGACCCTGCTCATCGACGGCTTCATCGTCACTTCGGCGCTGCTTGCGGCGGCGCGCATTGCACCCGAAGTTCGCGATTACTGCGTCTTCTGCCACCGCTCGGCCGAGCCCGGCCACCGCGCGCAATTGCGCGCGCTGCACGCCGAACCGCTGATCGACCTCGGCCTGCGCCTCGGCGAAGGTACCGGCGCTGCGCTCGCCTGGCCGCTGGTCAAGGCCGCCGTCGCCTTTCTCGACGAGATGGCAAGCTTCGCAGCGGCCGGGGTCAGCGAACAGATCGAGTCTTGATGACCTTTGTTTTCGGATGACTGATATGCGGTCTGAACTGAGCTACTTCTTCGGCGCGATCCGTTTCTTTACGCGACTGCCGGTTCCTCTCTGGGTCGGCCACAGCAGCGATGCGCTCGATCGCTCGGCACGCTACTTTGCCGCCGTCGGGCTCATCGTCGGTGCCGCCGCGGCGCTCGCCTTTATGCTCACTTCCTTGGTCTGGCCGAAGACGCTCGCCGTCCTCTCGGCGATGGCGATCACGCTTTACGTCACC
>JBBRXI010000087.1:0-8248 GCA_038248575.1 Burkholderiales bacterium
ATAGCGTCGTGACGCCGCCGCACGATGCCTTCCCGAAAGGCGAACAGGCCTGTGACATCCTGAACCTCAGCGGCTTCATCATCGACGGTCGCGTGCACGCGCACATCACGCTGAGTGATACGCGGGTGGCCTTTGGCGGGCACCTTGAGGAAGGCTGCAAGGTGTTCACTTTCAGCGCCATCGCGATGGCTGAAATGAGCGACGCGGATTTCGCCAACTGGGACGCCATGCGCGATCTCTGAACATCGTTAGTTCCCGGAGAAGAGCGCTGCACAAGGTCTTTTTCCGGTTTTGTCTGTCCATTGTGCAAGCTCAATCCAGCTTCATTAACGTCCTTGGAGGTGCCATGAAAAAGCTATTGTCGGTTCTCTGCCTGAGCCTCGCATTCGGCTCTGCCGCGTACGCCCAGACCAAACCCATCGTCATCAAATACGCCCACGTCGGCATGGCCAACGAATCGCAGACCCGCTACGCCGCAGAACTCGCCGACCTGGTCAAGGAAAAGACCGGCGGCGAGGTGACTTTGCAGCTCTTCCCGAACTCGCAGCTCGGTGGCGTTGCCGAAATGGTCGACGGCGTCAAGATGGGTGCCATCGGCATGGGTCACCATGACTTTGCCTCGCTCGGAAAATTCCTGCCTGACATGTCGGTGTTCAACGCGCCCTACATTTATCGCGACGGCGTCCATGCCGTGTTGGCGACCTCGCCAAAGACCTCGCCGGTGCTGCGCGAACTCAACGAGAAGCTGATCAAGAGCGCCAACATGCGCGTTCTCGGCACCTTTTATCGCGGCGCCCGCCAGATGTCGACGAACTTCCCGGTCTACTCGCCGGCCGACCTCAAGGGCAAGAAAATCCGCGCCGTCCCGCTGCAGTTGTGGCAGACGATGATCCAGGGCATGGGCGCGATTCCGACGCCGGTTGAAATCGCCGAGCTGTATACGGCACTGCTCTCGGGAATGGTCAGCGGTCAGGAGAATCCGCTCACCAACATCCTGGCGCTCAAGTTCTACGAAGTGCAGACGCACGTCATCATGACCGGTCACATGCAATCGGTACTGTCGACCTTCATCAATGAAAAAGTCTGGCAATCGATCTCGGAGAAGAACCGCGCGGCGATCGACGAGGCGATGGTCGAAATGGCCCAGCGCAGCCTGAGCTGGGCGGATGGTGACGCGAAGAACGCGCGTGCGCAGATCGAAGCCAAGGGCGTGAAATTCATCGACGAGAGCAACGGCCTCAACAACAAGGCGTTCCGCGACGCGGTCAATGCGCAAATGGTCAAGGACTTCCCGGCCTGGAAAGACTACATCGCGCGCATCGAGCAGATCAAATAGCGGCGCAGCCGGCGAGTCGAAAGCGACCGCTTTCAACCCGCCGGTTTTTCCGGCTCACAGAACAACACACCATGATCAGATTACGCGATGTCGCCGAACGCGCCGGGGTTTCGGTCAGCACCGTCTCGAACGTCGTCAACGGCCGCACCGGAACGGTCAATGCCGAAATCCTGCAACGCGTCCAGGAATCGATCGCTGTGCTCGGCTACCAGCCGAACCGCGCCGCCCGCTTTCTCAAGACCGGCCACACGCCGCTGATCGGCCTGCTCGTTCCCTCGGTCGCCACGCCGACCTGGGGCCTGCTGGCGCGCTCGGTCGAAATCGTCGCGCAGAGCGAATTCGGTTTTCGCATCCTGGTCGGCAACACCGACCGCGACCCGCAGAAGGAAATGAGCTTCCTCGGCGACCTCTGGTCGCACGGTATTCGCGGCGTGATCATCGTCTCGCCGCTGCTCCAGCAGAGTCACTTCAAGGATTCAATCAAGCGTGGCCTGGTCGCCGTCTGTCACGACCAGTGCCCGGTTCCCGGCCAGCCGCTCGACGTGGATTATGTCTCGATCGACCATCGCGAGGCGATCAGCATCGCGGTCAATCACCTGATCGAAATGGGCCATCGCCGGCTGGCCTTCGCTACGGCGTCCGGCAAGAGCGTCAGCCGGCAGGACAAAATCGACGGCTTTGGCGCCGCGACGGCAAAAGCCGGACTTTCTGCGAGCGCCGAGATCATCGTAGGCCAGGCATCGACGACCTACGGCGACGACGAAATGCTCCAGCTCGGGCGTGACATCGCCGAACAGATCGCGCTGCGCCCGCTGCGCCCGACCGGCGTCGTCGCCCTCAACGACATGCTGGCGACCGGGTTGATCCTCGGCTTCCAGCACCACGGCCTGCGCGTTCCCGACGACATCTCGGTGGTCGGCATGGACGATTTGCCGATCGCCGCGTTCATTCCGCCGGCGATCTCGTCGGTGCGCTCGCCGATCGAGGAAATGGCGCGCAAAATGGTCGGCCGCATCGTCAAGCGGCTGAACAACCCCAACGTCGAGCTCGGTAAATTCATCTACTCGCCGCAGCTCGTCGCGCGCGGCTCGGTCGCCGATCTGACGAAGAGCCTGGTCACCGCCTGACCCTAGCCGCCGCGCCGATCCGGGTTTTTTGCGTGTCACGACGCGCTCGCACCGTTTGCGCTGTCCAATCAACCGCCGCTCGCTGCGGCGCAGCGATAAGCGCTGCCACTGCCGCGCCGACAACAACAATGGAAACCTCATGAGCGAACGCCCCTTCAAGCAAGTCACGCCAGACGGCCCAGCGCCTATCGCCGCTGCGCCGGAGTTCGCGCTGTGGCAACTCGGCTTCCGCCCGTTTTATCTGCTGGCGAGCATTTTCAGCGCGCTCAGCGTGCTCTTCTGGGCGGCACAATTCTCCGGGCTGCTGTCCTCGGCCTACCTGCCCGGCCCCTTGTGGCACGGCCACGAGATGCTCTTCGGCTATACCACGGCGATCATCGCCGGCTTCCTGCTCACCGCCGTGCGCGCGTGGACCAATCAGCCGACGGCGAGCGGCGCGCCGCTGATCGCGCTCGCTGCGCTGTGGCTGGCCGGCCGACTCCTCGTGCTGACGCCGTGGCCGATTGCCGCGGCGCTCGCCAACGCCGCCTTCCCGCTCGCCGTCGCGCTGGCCATCGCGATTCCCCTGGTCAAGGCGCGCAATACGCGCAACTACTTCTTCGTCGGCCTGCTCGTGCTGATGAGCGTTGTCGTCCTCGCCGTCCATCTTGCCGCACAGGGGCGCCTCACGCTTTCGCCGGACAACGCTGCGCTCGGGCTGCAGCTTGAACTAAATATCGTCCTCTTTATCATGACCGTCATCGGCGGCCGCGTCATCCCGATGTTTACCAACAACGGTGTCCCCGGCACTGGCGCGACACGCAATCCCTAGCTTGAAAAACTCGCGCTGGCCGCGATCATCGTGCTTTTTCTCGCCGACCTGCTGCACGCCCCGGCGGCGGCCGCCGCCGGTCTCGCCCTGCTCGCCGCGCTGGCGCACGGCTGGCGCTTGGCGCTCTGGAAACCGTGGCGCACAGGGAAGACGCCGCTCGTCTGGATCCTGCACGCGGCCTACGCCTGGATCGTCGTGCACCTCGCGCTGCGCGGCCTGACCGGGCTCGGGCTGATCACCGGAACCTACGCCGTGCACGCACTCGCCGTCGGCGCCATCGGCGGGCTGACGCTCGGCATGATGGTGCGCACGGAGCGTGGTCACACCGGGCGCACGCTCGTCGCCGACCGTTTCGAAGTGGCGATGTTCGCGCTGATCCAGGCCGCGGCGATGATCCGCGTCTTCGCCGGGATGATCTCGCCGGCGCTCTACCTGCCCAGCATCGAGCTCTCCGGCCTGCTCTGGGCCGCCGCCTTCGCGCTCTACGCCGTGCGCTACTGGCCGATCCTGACCCGCCCGCGGCTCGACGGCAAGCCCGGCTAGCGCCTCAATCCCAGCGCTCGTCGCGCACCTGTACGATGCCGCCCTCGACGCGCACCGCGAAGGTGGCGACGTCCTCGTAGGCCGGTGCGCAGAGCACGGCGCCGGTCAGCAGCGAAAAACGCGCGCCGTGGCGCGGGCAGACGACCTCGTCGCCCTCGACGCTGCCGCCAGTCAGAATGCCACCGTCGTGCGTGCACACATCTTCGATGGCGCGGTAGTTTCCGCCGACGTTAAAGACGGCAAGGCGGGCGCCGTCGACGTCGAGCGATCGCCATTCGCCCGGAGCGAACTCGTTTTGTGGCGCGACGTCGACCCAGTCGGACACGATGCGCCTTTAGAGCAGGCCGAGCTCGAGCTTGACCGCTTCGGGAATCCGCTCGATGGTCCATGGCGGCTCCCAGACCAGCGTGACATGGACTTCGCCGACGCCGGGAACCTCTGCCAGGCGCGACTCGACGGTCGCCGGAAAGGTGCCGGCAACCGGACACGCCGGCGCGGTCAGCGTCATGTCAATGTCGACGCGGCCATCGGGCGCCACCGCGATCGCGTAGATCAGGCCAAGGTCGTAGATATTGACCGGGATCTCGGGGTCGTAGATCGTGCGCAGCGCAGCAATCAACTCGTCTTCAAGCGACACTTCGGCGCCGCTCGCGCGGTCCGCAGAATCAGCTCCGGGGGCGTTCATTTGGGCTCCTCGGCCGGGCTTGGCGCGCGGGCGTTCTTGAGCGCGCTCTGCAGGGTATGCCAGGCCAGCGTCGCGCATTTGACGCGTGCCGGAAATTCGCTGACGCCGGCCAGCACTTCGAGCTTCCCGAGGTCGGCGTGCGGTGCGTCGGGCGGCGTCGTCACCATGTGGTGGAAGTCATCGAAGAGGTGCTGCACCTCGGCGAGGCTCTTGCCCTTGAGCGCTTCGGTCATCAGCGACGCCGAAGCCGTCGAAATGGCGCAGCCGGAGCCGGCGAACGACAAATCGATGATGACGCCGTCATCGACCTTGAGATAGACCGTGACCTGGTCGCCGCACAAGGGGTTGTAGCCTTCGGCCTGGTGGTTGGCGCAGTCGAGGACGTGGCAGTTACGCGGCTTCTTGGCGTGGTCAAAAATCACGTCCTGATATAGATCGCTCAGATTGCTCATCGCTCGAAAATCTCCTTGACCTTGTAAAGACCGGCGACCAGTGCGTCGACGTCGGCGCGTGTGTTGTAGAGGGCGAACGACGCACGCGCCGTTCCGCTAAGGCCGAAGCGCTGCATCACCGGCATCGCGCAGTGATGGCCGGCACGGATGGCGACGCCCTGCTGGTCGAGCACCGTACCGATATCGTGCGGGTGAATTTCAGCGAGCGTAAACGACAGGATGCTCGCCTTGTGCCGCGCCGTGCCGACGATGCGCAGCCCGGCGATTGGCGCCACGCATTCGTTGGCGTAGGCCAGCAGCTCGTTTTCGTGCTGCGCGATGGTGGCCATGCCGATGCCCGAGACATAGTCGAGCGCGGCACCGAGCCCGATGCTGCCGGCGATATTCGGCGTCCCGGCTTCGAATTTATACGGCAGGTCGTTGTACTGCGTCTTTTCGAAAGTCACCGAGCGGATCATGTCGCCACCGCCCTGCCAGGGCGGCATCGCCTCAAGCAGCGCGGCTTTGCCGTAAAGCACCCCGATGCCGGTCGGGCCGTAGATCTTGTGCCCGGAAAACGCGTAAAAGTCGCAGTCGAGCGCGCGCACGTCGACGCCGATATGGGCGATTGCCTGCGCGCCGTCGACGAGCACCGGCGTGTCCTGGGCGTGCGCCAGGGCGATGATTCTTTCGAGCGGCACGATGCTGCCGAGGGCGTTCGAAAGATGCGTGATGGCGACCAGCCGCGTACGCGCACCGAGCAGGCGCTCGAAGCTGTCGACGTCGAGTTCGCCGGCGTCGTTGATCGGCGCGACGCGCAGCAGCGCGCCGGTCTGTTCGCAAACCATTTGCCAGGGAACGATGTTCGAGTGGTGCTCCATGGCGCTGATCAGGATCTCGTCGCCGGGCTTAAGGCGCGGCCGCGCGTAGCTCTGCGCGACGAGGTTGATGGCTTCGGTCGTGCCGCGCACAAAGACGATTTCCTGGTCGCTCGCGGCGTTGATGAAGCGCCGGATCGTTCCGCGCGCCGCTTCGTAGTCTTCGGTTGCGCGCTGGCTCAGCGTATGTACGCCGCGGTGGATGTTGGCGTTGTTCCGGCGATAGAAATCGAGCTCGGCGTCGATCACCGACTGCGGCTTTTGCGTCGTCGCGCCGTTATCGAGATAGACCAGTGGATGCCCGGCAATCGTTTCGCGCAGGATCGGAAAATCGTCGCGCCAGCGCGCGCTGTCGAACGCGCCGTCGGGCTCGCTATCAAATGCGTGCAGTTCGATTTTCATGTCAGTTGCCTGATGCGTTCGCCCTGCGGCAAACGTGAAAAAAGGATTTGTTCGATGCGCGTGCGCAGCGCGGCGACACGGATGCGTTCGATCACGTCGTGGGCGAAGGCTTGCACCAGCAGGCTTCTTGCCATCGCCGCGTCGATGCCGCGCGCGCGCAGGTAGAACAACTGGTTGTCGTCAAGCTGCCCGACCGTCGCAGCGTGCGTGCATTGCACGTCATCAGCGTAAATCTCGAGTTGCGGCTTGCTGTCGATCTCGGCGTCTGAAGAAAGCAACAGGTTGTGATTGGCCTGCCGCGCACTGGTTTTCTGCGCCCCCGGATGGACGATCACCTTGCCGTTGAAGACGGCGCGCGAGCGCCCGTCGAGAATGCCGCGATAGAGCTCGCTGCTTGTTCCGTGTGGTTGGCTATGGTCGACGCGGGTATGGTTATCGACGTGCTGCTGGCCGCCAACGATGTACAGCCCGTCCATCGTCGCCGCGCAGCGCGGGCCGGCGAACGTCGTACTGATGTCGTTGCGCGCCAGCCGCGCGCCAAAGCTCACCGAGTGCGAGAGCAGGCTGCTGCCTTGCGCCTGCTCAGCGTGGATACCGGCAATATGGAAAGCCTGCGATCCCTCCTGCTGCAACTTGTAGTGTTCGATCCGCGCATCGGCGGCGGCAAAAATTCGCGTCAGCGCGTTACTCAGATAGACGGCGCCGTCGGCGCCGACGTAGTGTTCGACGATCGTCGCCTGCGCGCCGTCCTCGGCAACAATCAGGTTGTGCGGAGAAATCGCCGCGCCGTGCTGGGTGGCGATGAAGAGCAGGTGAATCGGCTGCTCGACGACGGTTCCGCGCGCCAGATGCAGGCTGGCGCCGTCGGCCATGAAAGCGGTATTGAGCGCGGCAAAGGCGGTCGGCGCAAAAGCCTCGGCGAAGTAAGGCTCCAGCGCCTCCGGCGTCGCGGCGAGCGCTTCTCCGATCGGCGACAGCCGAGCCCCGGTCGGCAGTTGCCCGGGCCGCGAGAGCAGCGGCGAATGACGGCCGTCGATGAAGACGAGCAGATGACCGTCCGCCAGGCTGCCGTCGGCCGGGCCGTTGCCGCCGGCAAGCGCCATTTGATCGACCAGCGAGCGGACGATTTCATCGTCGTCGCTGCGCGAGGCGGCGACGAAATCGTTGTTTTCAATCGCCGCGACGCGGGTGTATTTCCATTCCTCGTCGTGCGCGTCGGGCAATCCGCTGTCGGCAAAACGCGCCATTGCGGCGCTGCGCGCGCGCACCAGCCACGGCAGATCGGCGCCCGGCAGTGCCGGGAAAACGCGTTCAAAATCGGCGACGAAATGGTCTCTCGCCGGCGTGTTCATTTTGCTTGCGCCCCACGCCCGGACGGCGCATCGGCCAGCGCATTCGCCGACGCATCGGCCACCCCCTCGTCGAGCCAGCCGTAGCCGCGCTGTTCGAGTTCGAGCGCCAGTTCCTTGCCGCCGCTTTTGACGATGCGCCCGTGTGCCAGGACGTGCACAAAATCGGGCACGACGTAGTCGAGCAGGCGCTGGTAATGGGTCACCAGGATCATCGAGCGTTCCGGGCTGCGCAAGGCGTTGATGCCGCGGGCGACGAGCTGCAGCGCGTCGATGTCGAGGCCCGAATCGGTCTCGTCGAGCAGCGCGAGCCTGGGCTCGAGCATCGCCATCTGGAGGATCTCGTTGCGCTTTTTCTCGCCACCCGAGAAGCCTTCGTTGACCGCGCGGTAGAGGAGATCGTCGTTCATTTCCATCAACTTCATCTTGGCGCGGATCAGCGCGAGAAAATCCATCGCATCGAGTTCGGGCAGGCCGCGGTGGGCGCGCTGCGTATTGACCGCGGCCTTGAGCAGATAGACGTTGCTCACACCGGGGATTTCGACCGGGTACTGGAAGGCGAGAAAAATGCCTTCGCGCGCGCGCTCCTCAGGCGCCAGCGGCAACAGGTCGCGGTGGGCGCGCTGCGTATTGACCGCGGCCTTGAGCAGATAGACGTTGCTCACACCGGGGATTTCGACCGGGTA
>JBBRXI010000088.1:0-8213 GCA_038248575.1 Burkholderiales bacterium
AATCGGGATTTCCCAGCCGCCCAGTTCGAGCGCCCGGCGGAAGGCCGCGTCGGCGTCACGCACGCGAAAGGCCAGCGCGCTCAAGATCGGCCGCTCGATCGGCTCGACGGTACGCGGGATGTCGGCCGCCTGGGAATTCACCACGATGTTCATCGCGCCCTGGCGGTAAAGTTCGACTTCACGCGAGCGGTGGCGCGCGATCGGGTGAAAACCCATGCGCTCGAGCACGCCGCCAAGCGCCTGCGGCTTCGACGTGGTGATCTCGATGAACTCGATCCCGTCCATGCCAATCGGGTTCGTTGATTCGGCAAGCGACTCGCGATCCGTAGCGTTACTCATCGTGGCTCCTGGTTCATCGGCACCGGGCGGGACGCGACCGGTCCGTCGGGGTGCCGTGGGATGCGGAAATTATATCCGCATTGTCCGCCGCTGCGCCGGCGACTTGCGGGCGTTTGCAGCAAAGTCAAAACCCAACGCAGAGGCGCAGAGGACGCAGAGGTCACGCAGAGAAATTCGACAAGACGAAGACCACCCATTCGGAGCTCTCCCTACTCGCTTCTTCCCTCTGCGATCCTCTGCGCCTCTGCGCCTCTGCGGTGGGGTCTGTTTTTCTTCCCCAGTGAGACTTGTCCTTCTGTCCGTGCCGGTTTTCCCTCGGTCACCTCAAAACGCCAACATCAGCGCGTATTCGGCTTCGCGCAGCAGCGGCAGCGAGCGCGCGACAGCGCGCTCCGGCGTCTCGTTGCCCATCGGCAGACTGACGCTGATCGCGCCGACGATCTCGCCGTCGCGCTTTCTGATCGGCACGGCGATTCCGCGCACCGATTGCGTCAGTTGCTGCTCGAGCAACGCGTAGCCGCGGCTGCGCGCATTGTCGATGTTCTCGCGTACCGACGCTTCGGTCGTCGCCGTATGCGGCGTGTAAGGAACGAACTTGCGACCGGCGAGCCAGGCATCGACCTCGCCCGGCGTGTGACAGGACAGCATCGCAATACCGGCGGCGGCAAGGTTGGCCGAAACGCGCGCGCCAAGGACAAAACCAACGTTCTGCACCTGGTTTGAGCCGTCGCGCGCGACAAAGACGACGTCGTCTTCGTCGAGCACGGCAAAGTAGGTCGCGCCGCCGAGCGCGACGCTGATGCGCTGCAAATACGGCTGCGCGGCGCGTGGAACCTTGGCCGAATCGAAGTACGACCAGCCGAGACGCAGGACGCGCGGCGTCAACCAGAACAGTTGTCCGTCGCTATCGACGTAGCCGAGGTGCTGCAGCGTGCGCAGATAGCGGCGCGCCGCCGTGCGCGTGATGCCGGTGCGCCGCGCGGCAGTAGATGCGGTGAGGCGCGGATGCGCGTCGTTGAAGGCTTCGATGATGCGGATGCCTTTATCGAGACCGGCGATCCAATCGCGCTTGTCGAGTGCAAATTTAGCGGTCACGGGCTCTCCGGGGCGATTGAATATGCGCGCTAATCGCTCGCAACGCGCGAATATCGCGCATAAGCACCGCAGCGTCAATCGGCAGCGGCGCGCGCAGTGCCTACCATGATGCTTCGCACGCCGCTTACCGGCGACGCGACAACATCAGATCGACCGCAAGCGGGCGTGCAGATCACGGGAGGCACGATGGCACAACAGTATTCATTGGCCCATTTGACCGTACTCGCTTGCCCGCCACCGGAGATGGTCTATGTCGCGGCACGCGCCGGTTACGATTTTGTCAGCCCGCGCCCGATCTACATGGGCCTGCCCGGCGAGCCCAATTACGCGCTCGCCGACAACCCCGAGATGTTGCGTCAGATGAAGCGCGCGCTCGCCGATACCGGTCTTGGCGTGCACGACATCGAGCTCGCCCGCATCCACGACGACATGCACCTCGCCAAATACCTGCCGGCAATGGAAGTGGCCGCCGAGCTCGGTGCCAAGGCCGTGCTCTCGAGCATCTGGACGACCAATGGCGCGTACGCGAGCGAAAAATTCGGCGAACTGTGCGACCTCGCGAAGCCCTTTGGCCTCACCGTCGACCTCGAATACGTGCCGATCGCCGGCGTCAGGACGCTGGCCGGCGCCGTCGACGTGCTCAATAGCGCCAATCGGCCCAACGCCGGGCTGATGATCGACGTCCATCATTTTCATCGCGCGCTCGACAAGCCCGAGGACCTCGACGGCCTGCCGCGGCAGTGGTTCCATTTTGCCCACCTGTGCGATGCGCCGGTCGCCATCCCCTCCGACCTCGCCGAGATGACGCGTATCCTGCGCGAAGCGCGCAGCTACGTCGGCGAAGGCGGTATAGACGTTGCCGCGATCCTCAACCGGCTGCCCGAAATGGTCTATTCGATCGAACTACCAAACATCGCGCGGGCCCGCGAATTCGGCGCCGCCGAACACGCCTTCCGCTGCATCGAATCGGCAAAAGCCTACTTCGCGGCCCATCCGCGCGGCGCCGAGCCGGCCACCGGGCATTTCAATCCGCCGCGTGAAGAACGACAGGACGACGCTCGCGCCCTTGCCCGCTGACTCGAGCCTATCCGGACCCCGGCGCGGCCGGCGCCACCGGGCATTGCCGGTGATCAACGCTTCAACAGAGCGGCAGATCGCGCAATAATGTCGACCGGCTGGCAGACGCACGCCGGGCCGAAAAATCAAGCGCGGAAGCTCGGGGCGGGAATTTCGTTGCCGAACAGTTTCAGCAGAAAGTGGAGACGCACATGTCGGAAAACGCCAGAGACGGGAATGCGCTCGACGAAACAAGCGAAGAGCCGCCGACAGAGAAACCGGCGCCCAAGGGCGAATACAAGATGCTCGCGCTCTTGCTGATCATCGGCTTGGCGCTATTCATCGATTCACTGCGCAGCCCGGGGCTCTTTCAGGGTGTCAGCAGCGGCCCGGGCAGCATCCCGCAGCTCGTTGCCGGCGCGCTCGTGCTGATGGTTCTCGCCCTCGCCGTCCAGGGCATCCGCCGCGGCTACCGCGAAGGCTCGCTCAGGGAATGCGCACATTATCTCTTCGACAAGGACGTCGTCATTCTGCTGGTCAACGTCTCGATTTACGGACTCGTCGTCGAAACGCTGCACTTTATACCGGCGACCTTTCTCTTTCTCGTGTCGACGATGGTTCTGCTCGACCGGCGCCAGTTGCTGCTCAAGATAGCCGTCTCGGCGGGCACCGTCGGCGCATTGCATCTGATCTTTTCGACGTTGTTCCAAGTCGTCCTGCCATAAGCCGAGCGAGAAAACAATGTACACAGGTGTCGAAGGTTTCCTCGTTCCCTTCATGAGCCTATCGCTCGTCTGGTGGATCGGTGTCGGCACTTTTGTCGGCCTCTACGTCGGCGCCATCCCGGGCCTGTCGGTGACCATGGCCGTCTCGCTGCTGATCTCGTTCACCTTTACCTGGGATGTCTACCCGGCGCTGGCGATCATGGTCGGCATTTACACCGGTGGCGTCTACGGCGGCGCGCGTTCGGGCATCCTGCTCAACATTCCGGGCGCTCCGGCGGCCGTCGCCTCGGCCTTCGACGGTTACCCGCTGGCCAAGATGGGCCTCGCCGGCGAGGCCATGGGATTGTCGACGACGCAATCGGTGATCGGCGACTTTTTCGGCATCATCATCCTCGCGCTGTTCGCCCCGCTGATCGCCCAGCTCGCGCTCGTCTTCATGCCGCGCGATTATTTCCTGCTCGCCTTCATGGGCCTCTTCCTGGTTGGCAGCCTGTCCGAAGGCAATATGCTCAAGGCGCTGATCACGGCCTTTTTCGGCATCCTCATCGGCCTCATCGGCATGGACCCGGAAACCGGCCAGGGGCGCATGACCTTCGGTTCGCTGCCGATGCTCGGCGGCATCCATTTCGTCATCGTCATGATCGGCACCTTCGGCATCTCCGAGGCGCTCGTCCAGTTGCAGACCAAGGTCGTCCCGGTCAAGCAGAAGATCACGCGCGTGACGCCCAAATGGGACGTCATCTGGGACAATATGTGGCTGACCCTGCGCGCCTCGACGATCGGCGTAATCATCGGCGCGCTGCCCGGGACCGGCGGCGACATCGCCGCGCTGATGGCTTACGACCACGCCCGGCGCACCGTCAAGAACCCCTACCCGATGCCCTTCGGCCAGGGTGCCTACCAGGGCCTGATCGCCCCCGAAGCGGCATGCAACGCGGCGATCGGCGGCGCCTTCGTGCCGATGATGACGCTCGGCATCCCCGGCGATTCGGTCACCGCCGTGCTTATCGGCGCGCTGATCATCCACGGTCTGCGTCCCGGGCCGATGCTGATGCGCGAACAGCCCGAGTTCTTCTGGTTTGTCGTCGGCTCGCTGGTGCTGGCCAACGTCTTCCTCTACATCTGGGGAATGACCGGGATCCGCCTGTTCAGCAAGATCGTCGAGATACCCAAGCCGATCATCATTCCGATCATCGTCGTGCTCACTTTCGTCGGCGGCTATTCGATCCAGAACAGCGTTGCCGACATCTACTGGATGATCGGCTTCGGGGTCGTCGGTTACTTCATGAAGCGCTATGCCTATCCGGTTGCGCCGCTGGTCCTCGGCGTCATCCTCAGCCCGATCATCGACGCCAATTTCCGGCGCGGCGTGCAGATGGAGCACGGTAGCCTCGTCGGTTTCTTCACGGCTATGGTTTCGAACACGATTCCGCTGGTGCTGCTGGCGCTGATGCTGGTCACGGCGATCGCTTCGAATCCGCGCATCATGAGCGCGATCAAGCGCCGGCTCAGCAGAAAGGTGCCGACCCATTGAAATCCACGCTGCGTATCGCCTGGTATCTCGGCTTTGGCTGGGGCGCGATCGCCGCCTTCATCGCCTGCGGCGTGGCGATAAACCTGGTCGGCGACGGCTGGTTGCGCTGGGCCTTGTACGTCCCTTTCGTGCTCCTCGGCGTGCACCTGTCGATCCGCCTGCGCACCTTCAATACGCAGCGCTGGCGCCGTGTGCACGGCCGCGCGATGATCACCTACGGCAAACTCGCACTGGCCGAATACGACGCCGCCCAGCGCGAAAACCGCGCGTTCGACGTTGGTGTTCCGTGTCGGCAACTCGCCGTATCGCTGTTTGGCGAGCGCGGCGCCGCTGAACTCGCTCCCGTGCTCGGTGCCGGCCGAAAAGCCTACTACCACGAACTGCTCGAAGCCCATCCGCAGGTATTTCTTGACGGCGTCGCTGCGGCGCGTCAAACGACCGTCGTGGACAGCGTCCGCGACGATATCGAAGCGAGTCGGCTCGGCCCGGACATCGTCATCGCCAAGGCCATCGAGCGTCAGCACAACCGGTTCGAAGCCGCACGTTATCTGCATGCCCTGCTCCTCGGCCGGGTGCGCTAGGGAAGATCGGCAATACCGACAGCCAACACAGCGATGCGAAGGGCACCGGCGCGCCGCCGGCGCGTTGGAAGATGAGTGGTATAGGGTACTGGCAGGTGCACACTCCAGTCGCGGGGTAATTTTCCGACGATTGGCTTTTTAACTAACGGAGAAAACGCATGCGATCAAGCAAATGGACAATGCTCGTTGTAGCCGCGAGCCTTCTGGCGACAGGCCTCGTCAATGCCGCCGATTATCCTGAACGTCCGCTCACCGGCATCATCGCCTGGGGCGCCGGCGGCGGAACCGACACCGTTTCGCGCCTGATGACGCCGATCGCCGAAAAAATTCTTAAGCAGTCGGTCGTTCTTGCCAACCGCACCGGCGCCACCGGTGCGATTGCCGCGCAGGCCGTCCATTCGGCAAAGGCCGACGGCTACACGCTGATGTTCCACGCCGAAAATCCACAGTTGTATCAGGTGCTCGGCCTCTCGCCGCTCAGCTACGATGACTTTGAGCCGATCATCCTGTCGGTCCAGGGCTCGACGGTGATCGTCGTGCACAAGGACTCGCCGCTCAAGTCCTACGACGACCTGATCAGAGCCGCCAAAGCGAGTCCGGGCAAGCTGTCGATCGGCATCAGCGGCGTCGGCGGCCAGCCCTGGGTGACCTCGACGCTGCTCAAGAAAGTCGAAGGCGTGACCTTCAACCCGGTCGCTTACGACGGCGACGGTCCGCTGGTCACGGCGATGCTCGGCAAGCAGCTCGACGTCAGCGGCCTGGCCGTCGGCGCGGCGACGCAATACATCCGCAACGGCGATCTGCGCGCGCTGGCGATCATGAAGAACTCGCCGAACTCGTCGCTGCCCGACGTGCCCCATATCACCAAGCTCAATCCGGCGTTCACCGACATCATGAAAGCGTCGGGCTTCTTCTACGGCGTCTATGTGAAGAAGGGAACGCCGCAGCCGATCATCGACAAGCTGACGACCGCCTACAAATACGCGCTCAACGACAGCAAGTTCGTCGATTACGCGAAGAACAACGGTCTTGACGTCCTCGGACTGACCGGCAAGGACGCGCGCGCCTTCATGAACACCTGGCGCTCGCAAATGTCCTGGCTGATCTACGACGCCGGCGCCGGCAAGGAATCACCGGCAAAATTCGGTATTCCGAAGCGATAAGGCCGCCAGCTACCGACTGACGGTCCGCCGGCGGACGTGACCTTGACGGGCGGCATATGCCGCCCATCATTTTTGGCTATTTGCAAAATGAGGTTAAAAGATAGAGATTCTCGCAGTGGGGGCGAAAACGGCTAAACATCGGCCTGTTTGGAAGTAGCGTAGGGAGACTCTGATGATGCCGCCTGATGGGCGCAATGGGCACTGCGACCGCCGCTCATTTTTCTGGCGGGAAGGTCTGCGTCCGACCCATAGGCGACGTTCGAGAGAATTGGGAGCAGGCATTCACCGCTCGGGCAAGGGAGGTGAAAGCGGCCACTCGCGATGCTGGCTCCGGGTTCGCGTCTGAACGGCGCAAGTGTGTGATCGTCAGCGGTCGTTCGTGCTTTGAAAGCAAATAGGAACTGCCGGCTAGCAAGCGACGTTCAAGGTTAAAATGCACGACATAGAAGAAGCAGCCGTCCGTAACGTGCGGCATTGGGCCAATTGCAGAACGACGAAGTAAAATGAAAATTTACTGTGTAGATGAAGTATCCATTGACTTCAACTGGGCTACGAATAATTATCCCGAGAATTTGTAAGACAGAGAGCTTTTTATCCAATGAAAAATCCGTGTCCGCTCTGTGGAAAGCGAAAAGCTCAGAGACGTTGCTTGCGTCAAAATAACTTGGAAATTTGCAGTCTTTGTTGCGGACAGATTCGCACTGAGACATGCACAGGCTGCTCGTACTATACTGCTGCACAGAAGTATCGCGCCACCCGCAGCCCATCTGCGATAGTGCCTGATGGTTATTTTGTTGCCAAGTCAAACCAAGATGTGGAAGAAGCCGTCAATTTCGCGATGGAACTTGCCGAACGTGGCAAGACAAATGAGGCGTGGACGGCGCTGACTAGGGTGCTCGGTGCCCATCCCGATAATCATCTCGTATGCTATGGAATGGGAACTCTGCATGCTATCTCGGGTGATTTCAAACAATCCATCAACTGGTTCGAAAAGGCCATTTCAACTTTTCCATATTTCGTCGAGGCTCTCTTCAACAAGGCTGTGTCACATCAGAAGCTATTCGATGTAGGCAATGCAATTCGCGCCTACCGCAAAGTATTGGAATTAGGAGATCCTAGCGATACGCCCGCCAAACAGGCCAGATCGTTTCTGGACAGTATGGCTGCTTCCATCCGCGAAAACGATGGCATTGATTTGGACAGCTATATTGAATCTCAGTCCGAGTTCGATCGCGCCTTTATGCTCATGGAACAGCGGGATTGGTCGGGTGCTCTGGCTGGTTTTCGCGCTAGTGCGGCGAAGAATGACCGCAACGCCCCGATTCACGGCAACATGGGACTATGTCTTGCCAGCCTGGGCCACAAGGCTCAAGCCTTGGCTGAATTTGATCGCGCCCTTGAGATAGATCCACAATATTTGCCGGCCGCAACGAATCGCGTTTTCGCCGAAAGTATGGAGGAAGGTATTTCCTTGAACGTTGCCGGATTTGAGCGTGTCGAATTCGGCAAGGAGCGGTTTTTTGACTCCTTGGGAGCGAAGAAATAGGCGCATTGCGGATGTCGACAAGAGCAGGTCAATATTGCAAAATCACTGACGGAGAGCAGTCGGTCATCAACGTTGGCTCAGGGTCGGTTGCTGAAATTCACGCCTCAGAATTGAGAGGCTCCTTCCAGTGTGGACCTGCCGTTCATGCGAAAAATCCTCGACATCGCAGCCAAG
>JBBRXI010000089.1:0-8184 GCA_038248575.1 Burkholderiales bacterium
CGCTCGCTGAACTCGGCCGGCGAGGCCGAGATCACTTCGCGCGGCACATCGTAATCGTCGGTCAGGCTTTCGCGGTCCGCGAAGCCGTAGGCGACGGCAAAGGGATAGAAACCGGCGTGGATCGCCGCGCGGTAGTCGCCGTATTCGTCGCCGCAAGCGATGCTGCGCGCCGGGTTGACCGCCAGCGCTTCGCGCGCCTGTCTGAACGCCCGCGTCTTCTCCTCGTTCTGCGGAATGCGCGCGAAATAGTCAAAAGCCGCAAGATCGATCCCGTGCCGCGCAAACAGGCGTTTGAGCGTCTCCTCGGGCTCGTTCGTGACATTGCGCGTGACCAGCCCGACGCGAACCTCTGGCGCCGCCAGCAGCGTGCGTAGGAGTTCGCCGATTCCCGGATAAAAGGACGCCTGTTCACGATAGATGTCGGTCAGCGTTGCGCACAGGCGTTGCCGGCTCTGCCGACCGAACTGCCGGCGCAGATTGGTCGGAAATTCGCGCAACCCGCCGAGGTATTTGAGTAGGCGATGGCGTTTCTAAAAGCGTTCGAGGTCGCCGATCGCCATGCCGTGCGCAAGAAAAGTCGCTTCGATGGCGTGAAAGGCATCGACGATCGTCCCGTCAGCGTCGAAGATCACCAGACGTTGCGAGTTGGCGTACAGAGCCATGCGGTTCGCCCTGCCTTTTCAGTGAGGACGGACAGTGCGCCGCTGCGCCGCGCCACGGCTCATCACAGCAGTACGCACGCCCAGACGAGGACGACGTTGAGCAGGGCGATGAGGACCGCGGCACTGCCGATGTCCTTGGCACGCTTGGAGAGATGATGGCGGTCGAGCGAAACGCGGTCGACGGTCGCTTCGATCGCCGAATTGAGCAGTTCGACGATGAGCACGAGGAGCACGCTGGCGATCATCAAAGCCCGGCCGATACCGCCGACCGGCAGCGCGAAGGCGAGCGGAATCAGCACAGCGGCAAGAACGGTCTCCTGGCGGAAAGCGTCTTCTCCGGAAAAAGCTGCGCGCAGCCCGGCCAGCGAGTACTGCACGGCATTCAGAACACGCTGCAGGCCTTTTTTCCCCTTGAACGGGCTTTCATCGAACACGAACGGCTCCTTGCCGGAACTTTCAGTCAGCCAGTATATCGGCTTCGCCCGCCATTTGCCCTATCCTGCCGATGGCGACAAAGGCGGCGGTCTGCTCGCTGGCGTGCTGTCATTGGCCGGCTCGATTCGCTAGAATGGGTCCCCGGCAACGAAACAGGATACGCGGCGCAATGACTCAGGACGAACTCAAACAGGCGGTCGCGCGCGCCGCTCTCGATCACGTCGTCGAAGGCCAACTGGTCGGCGTCGGCACAGGATCGACAGCGCGGCTCTTCATCGACGCGCTCGCCGAAATGAAGGGCCGCATCGCCGGCGCCGTAGCAAGTTCTGACGATACGCGGCGGCGACTCGAAGCGCACGACATCAAGGTCTTCGAACTCGAAGAAGTGACCGATCTGCCGGTTTATATCGACGGCGCCGACGAAATCAACGCCGAAATGCACATGATCAAGGGCGGCGGCGGTGCGCTGACGCGCGAGAAAATCGTCGCCGCGGTCGCCCGGAAGTTTATCTGCATCGTCGACGCTTCGAAGTTTGTCGAGGTGCTCGGCAAATTTCCGCTGCCCGTCGAGGTGATTCCGATGGCGAGCGCCTACGTCGTCCGCGAACTCGCCAGGCTCGGCGGCACGCCGGTGCTGCGTGCGGATTTCGTCACCGACAACGGCAACCTGATCATCGACGTCAAGGGCTTGCAGATCGTCGACCCGGTCGATCTCGAGACGCGCATCAACCAGATCACCGGCGTCGTCAGCAACGGCCTTTTCGCCCGCCGGCCGGCCGACATCTGCCTTCTCGGGACGACGGGCGGCGTGCGTACGCTCGTCGCCGACTGAAACATAACGGTAATCCTGGCGCGTTAAACTGGCCGATGCCTGACCCCGCCGACTGACCCCGGAGCGAGAAAATGAGCGACCACTCTTCGAAGAATTTCGACCTTGAACTCGAAAACCTGCGCACGCGCGTCCTGCAAATGGGCGGCCTGGCCGAACAACAGGTGCGCAAAGCGATCGATGGGCTCTATAGCGGCGACCACCCGCTGCTCGAAAAAGTCATCCGCGACGACGAACGCATCAACCAGATGGAGATTGAACTCGACGCCTTGTGCAATCAGATCATTTTCAAGCGTCAGCCGACGGCGATCGACCTGCGCATGATCGTCTCGGTTCTCAAAGCGATCGCCGACATCGAGCGCGTCGGCGACAAGGCGCGCAAGATCGCCCGACTCGGCATCGCGCTCACCCAGCAGCCGGCCGCTGGAACAATCAACGTCGAGCTCAAGCATATGGCCGAGACCGCACTCCAGATGCTGCGCCTGGGGCTCGACGGCTTCGCCCGCCTCGACGTGAGCATGGTCGCCGAGGCGCTGGCCCTCGACGACTCGGTCAACGCCGAGTATCAGTCGGTGGCCCGCCAGCTCATCACCTACATGATGGAAGACCCGCGCACGATCACGCGCTCGCTCGACATCCTGTCGATCGCCAAGGCCATCGAGCGGATCGGCGATCACGCGACGAATATCGCCGAATACGTCGTTTATATGGCCAAGGGGCTCAACGTCCGCCACGCGAGCGCCGAGGATATCCAGGCTTACCTTGCCGGCGGTTGATCGCCAACGTCAGGCGCCGCTCCGCCAGGAGCCGTTTTTTAAAGCCCCAGCGAATCAGGCCGCGGGCGGGACGTAGCCCTGCACCTGGTCGGCGCCGGTGCCGAAAAAGTGCTTTTCGATCTGTTCAGCAAGATATTTGCGATGCGCCGCATCGGCGAGGTTGAGACGATTTTCGTTGATCAACATCGTCTGCATACGCAGCCACTGCTGCCAGCCTTCCTTCGAGACGTTTTCGAAAATGCGTTTGCCGAGTTCGCCCGGGTAAGGCGGAAAATCGAGTCCCTCGGCTTGACGACCGAGCTTGACGCAGTTGACCGTTCTGGCCATTGAAGTACTCCCTAAAGCGAATTGATCAAGCGCGATTATAGCGTACCGCCTGGTGGCGTTCAGCGCCGAAGTCCGCCCCAGAGGCGCAGAGACGCGGAGATGACACAGAGAAAACCATACGACAAGGAATGCAAGCTTCCGACTCTTGGTGTTCGCCGCGTTATCTCTGCGTCTCTATGTCTCTGTGGTGTGTTTTCGACCATTTCTTATACCGCCTTGGCAAAGACCTTGGACCGGCGCTGCAGGTTGTAGACCAGGCGCTTCTCGTCAGGCAACTCGTCGACCGATTGCTCGACGAAGCCGCGCTCTTTGAACCAGTGCGACGTGACCGTGGTGAGCACGAAGAGCCGCTTGATGCCGACGGCGCGCGCGCGCGCCTCGATGCGCTTCATCAACTTTTCGCCGTAGCCCCAGCGCCGGTAATTCGGATGCACCGCGACACAGGCCAGTTCAGCCTGATCGTCGCCGTAAGGATAGAGCGCCGCGCAGCCGACGATCAGGCCGTCGTGCTCGACGACCGAAAAGCGCGTAATTTCGCGTTCGAGCAGCTCGCGCGAGCGGCGCACGAGCGTGCCGTCGGCTTCAAGCGGCTCGATCAGCGCGACGAGGCCGCTGATGTCGTCGGGTCGCGCATCGCGCAGGCGCTCGAGCGATTCGCGCGTGATGATGGTGCCCACGCCGTCGCGCGAAAAGAGTTCTTGCAGCAGCGAGCCGTCCTCGCGAAAGCTGATCAGATGCACGCGACCGACGCCCGAGCGGCTGGCGCGAATCGCGCTCGGCAGGTAGCGCTTGAGATCCGGCGAGAGCCAGTCGGCAATCGGCAGCAGGCGTTCGGCCGAGTCGGCGGTGAGTTCGTCGAGCAACTGGCCGTCGATGTCGGTGACGCCCTGGCTGTCGGTGAGGAAAATCAGCTTGTCGGCGCTGATGGCGATCGCCGCCGCTTCGGCGACCTCTTCCATCGCCAGGTTGAAGATCTCGCCGGTCGGGCTCGAGCCAAGGCAAGAGAGAATCACAATATTGCCGATGCCAAGCTGCGCGCGAATGCCTTCGGCGTCGATCTTGCGCACGCTGCCGGCGTAATGCATGTCGACGCCGTCGATGACGCCAAGCGGCTTGGCGGTGATAAAGTTGCCGGCGATGACGCGGATCGTGCTGTTGGCCATCGGCGTGTCGGGCAGCCCCTGCGAGAGCAGCGCGTCGATCTCGAGATAGACGCTGCCGACAGCGTCGATGACGCAGTCGAGCGTCGCCGCGTCGGTGACGCGATAGCGACCGTGGGTCACCGATTCAAGCCCCTTCTCGCGCAACTCCTCTTCGATCTGCGGCCGCGCGCCGTGCACCAGCACGAGGCGAACGCCGAGCGCGGCGAGCAGGTTGGCGTCGTAAGCTAGCGTGCGCGCCAGTGACCCGGAGATCGCCTTGCCGCCGAAGGCGATGACGAAGGTTTTGCCGCGAAAGAGGTTGACGTAAGGCGCCACCGAGCGGAACAGCGCAACGAAATGGGCAGAACTGAGTTCTTCCGACATGTTTTTATTTATCCTTTCACTTGCAAGACGTTTTCGAGGCGCTCGCAAATCGTTCATAAAATCTTGACGTGGGCAAAATACTTGTCATCGGCTTCGATCAAGCTCCACGGCGCGCTCGTCGAGTTCGTTCGGCGGCCTGTTGCAAGAATTCAAATTGCCTATCGAGCAACGCGGCGCGCAGCCTCGGCAGTTCGGCGCAAAACGTCGCCTTGTCGTCGCGGTGACCGGGTTCGGCCGACTCAAACACCGTCGCATGTCCCGCCAAAGTCACCCCACAGGCACTGGATTGCCGCCAGAGCGGCAAGACCCGCGGTTTCCGTGCGCAGGACGCGCGGCCCGAGACGAACCGGCACAAAGCCCGCGGCCGCCGCCCGCTCTGCTTCGTCAGGCGAAAGCCCACCCTCGGCGCCGATCAACAATTCGAGCGCGGCGCCCGGCGCCGGCGCTGCGCAGCCTGCCAGCGTCCGCCGGGCGTCGGGGGCGAGCATCAGGCGTACGACACCGGCGGACGCCGGCTTGGACAGCCAGGCGTCGAGGTTCTCGAGCGCGGACACCTCGGGCAGGCGATTGCGTCCGCATTGCTCGCAGGCGGACGCAACGACGCCGCGCCAGTGCGCCAGCCGGCGCTCGGCACGCTCGCCGTCAAGGCGGACGACGCTGCGCCGCGAGGCCACCGGGACAATGCGCGCGACCCCGAGTTCGACGGCTTTTTGCACCGTCATGTCCATTTTCTCGCCGGCCTGCAGCGCCTGCACCAGCGTCATGGAAAGCGCTGCCTCGCGTTCGATCGGCTGCCATTCGAGCACATCGACGGCAACTCGTTTTGGTTCGATGCGCGCAATGCGGCAGGCATACTCGCCACCGCTGCCGTTAAAAAGGGTCAGGTCGTCGCCGACGCGCAGCCGCAACACCCTGGCCGCGTGGCGCGCTTGCGTCTCCGGCAAATCGACCGACGAAGCGGTTTTTAGGGCAATGGCGCAGCAAAACCTGGGCGTATTCATGGATGGTATTATAGGGACATCTATCGACACTGACCCACAGGAGTATCGCCCGTATGCCGATCAGCGCGCCACTTGGCAACCTAGGCTGGAAAGCCACTGATTTCGAACTGACCGACACCTTTGGTACACACCGGACGCTCGAGACGCTACGCGGACCCAACGGTCTGCTGCTGATGTTCATCTGCAACCATTGCCCCTATGTTCGCGCCATCATCGGCCGCATCTGTCATGACGCCAGCGAGATTCAGGCGATGGGCTTTGGCGTTGCGGCGATCATGAGTAACGACACGCACGCTTATCCCGAAGACTCGTTTGCCAACATGCAGAAAATGGCCAAGGAGCTCAACTTTTCATTCCCCTACCTTTACGATCCGACGCAGCAAGTCGCGCGCGATTACGCTGCGGTGTGCACGCCCGACTTCTATGGCTTTAATCGCGATCTCGAGCTGCACTACCGCGGCCGCCTCGATTCGAGCGGGATGGCGCCGGCGGCGCCCGACCTGCGCCGCGAACTGGTCGAAGCGATGCGCGAAATTGCCGCCACCGGTCAAGGCCCCGCCGACCAGGTCGCATGTATCGGCTGCTCGATCAAGTGGAGCAACGGCTGAATCGGCTTTATCGGCTCTCCAAGGCCTTGTTCAGGCGTCAGCTTTCCTGCAGTAGCGTGAGTTCGTCGTCGGCGTGGCGCAGGCGCACGGCCAGCGTACGCGCGATTTGCGCCATGAGGACGAAGGCGATGCGCTTGTGCGCTTCGGCCAGCGCGTTGAATTTTTCGAGCGTCAGCACGTAGAGTTCGACGTCGGTCGAGGCAATGGCGTCGTTTCCGCGCGGCCGGTTATCGAGAAAACCGAGCCCGCCGAAGAACTCGCCGCGGCCATAGGTGGCGATGTGGCACAGGCGCGAGGTGCCACCGACATAGCCCTTGATCAATACTTCGCCGCCGCGAATCAGGTAAAGGTTGGCATCGGTGTCGCCACGCGCGTAGATCGTCTCACCCGCCTTGCACAAGCGCCCCTCCATGCACGCCTTGAGGTCGTTGAGCGTATCGGGCTTGCTACCGGTGAACAGATCGATTTCGTGCAGTTCGAGCGGCGGCAGGCCGTGATCGGTCTTGGCGACTTCGCCGAGCAGACGAGACTCGACCCATTCGATCGCCGCTTCGAGCGAGGGCATGATGAGCACGCGCGTACCGTCGGATTCCAGCCCGGCCAATTCGAGAAACTCGCGCAAGTTGCGCCCGTTAGGGAGCAGTTCGCGAACGTTGGACAGCAGCAAGGGCACGCCGCGCGCCGCCAGCGCGTCGCGCACGAGGTTGAGCATGTGCGCGGCGGTGACGTCGACCGACTGCACGCGTTGCAGGTCGAGGATGAGGTAGTCGGTCGTCGCGAGCTCCGGTTCGAGCGTCAGGTAGAGCTGATGCGTCGTTCCGAAGAACAGGCTGCCCTGCAGCTCGAAGATGACGGCCGTATCGCCCCTCTGTTCGAGCACGCGCATTTCGGCTTCGGGCCGGTACCAGGTCGAAGAGCGCTGGCCGACGAAGCTCTTGCGGCGAACGACGTTGCCGCCGACCTGCTCGCGCAGGAACAGGATGATCGAGAGTATGACGCCGGCCGCCGAGGCGGCGATCAGGCCGACGAAGAGCGCGACGCCGACGACGACGAGGACGACGGAGAAATCAAGTACCGTCGAGCGCGATTCGAGGAAGCGCAAGGGATCGGTGTCGATCATGCGCAGGCCGACGACGATCAGTACGCCAGAGAGCGTGGCAATCGGGATCCAGGCGACGAAGGAGCCGAGCAGCAGCGCGACGACGAGCGCCATGACGCCTTCGACAATGCCGGAAATCCGCGTCTTGGCGCCGCTCGAAAGATTGACCAGCGTCGCGCCCATGGTTCCCGCGCCGGGCATGCCGCCGATCGTCGAGGCGACGATGTTGGCCAGACCCTGCGCCGCGAGTTCGCGATTCGGGTCGTGGCGCGTGCGCGTCATCTGGTCGAGAACGACGCAGGTCTTGAGCGTATCGATCGAGAGCAGCGCAGCGAGCGTGACCGCGCTGCCGACCAGGCCCGCGACCTGCGCGAGTTTGAGTTCGCCGATCTGGTACCAGCGATCGGTAATCAGGCCGACATAGCCTTCGCTGGTCGCTCCGAGCGAACCGACGACGAGATTGTTGCCGGCCAGTTCGAGCAGCGCCGGGTCGGTCGTCGCGATACCGGCGTAGGTCAGACTGCCAGCGAAGATACCGATGATTGTCGCCGGAACGGCCTTTGTCAGGCGCGGCGCGACGATCATCGTGACGACGGTCACTGCGCCGATCGTCAAGCCGCGCCAGTCCCAGTGCTGCGGCGTCGTCAGCACTTCGAGCCACCAGGCGCCGGTCGGCGCGCCGGCGAACTTCGGCAACTGGCTGCCGATGATGATCAGGCCGACGCCGCTCATATAACCGCTGACCACCGGATAGGGAATGTATTTGATCAGCTTGCCGATACCGAGGAAACCGATGAGCATCTGGATAATGCCGGTGAGGATGCCGAGTACCGTCATCATCAGCACGATCGAAAGCGGCTGCATGCCCTGCGCCACGAGCTGGATGGCGAACGCCGAGAGCACGGCGGCCATTGGCGCGCA
>JBBRXI010000090.1:0-8115 GCA_038248575.1 Burkholderiales bacterium
GGATGAACGATACATATATAATTTCTCCTTTCGACTTCAACTAGTCCGCCGCGAGGGCGGTATCAACGGGCGCTTCTTCTTCGTCCGTTGCCTTCTTCATCTTCATCAGTTCGACGTCGAGGCAGAGCGACTGGAGTTCGCGGATCAAGACGTTGAAGCTCTCAGGTACGCCAGGTTCGGCCGTAGCCTCACCTTTGACGATGGCTTCATAAATCTTGGCGCGACCATATACGTCGTCCGACTTCGCCGTAAGGAGTTCTTGCAGAATGTAAGCTGCGCCGTAAGCTTCAAGGGCCCAGACTTCCATTTCGCCGAAGCGCTGTCCACCGAACTGTGCCTTGCCACCAAGCGGCTGCTGGGTGATGAGGGAGTACGGTCCAATGCTCCGGGCGTGGATCTTGTCGTCGACCAAGTGGCTCAGTTTGAGCATGTAGATGTAGCCAACGGTGACAGGTTGTTCAAAGGCAATACCGGTCATACCATCGACCAGCTTGATCTTGCCGGATGAGGGAAGACCCGCCTTGGCCAGTTGTTCCTTGATGTCCTTTTCGGTTGCGCCGTCGAAGACGGGGGTTGCGAACTTGACGCCGAGGGCACGAGCGGCCCAGCCCAAGTGGGTTTCAAGGATCTGACCGACGTTCATACGTGAAGGAACGCCGAGCGGGTTGAGTACGATTTCGACTGGGGTGCCGTCGGGAAGATAGGGCATATCTTCTTCAGGCACGATGCGGGCGATAACACCCTTGTTACCGTGGCGACCGGCCATCTTGTCACCGACGCTGAGCTTGCGCTTCATCGCGATGTAGCACTTGACGAGCTTGATGACGCCGGGGGGCAGTTCGTCGCCCTTCTTGAGCTTGGCCTTCTTCTCTTCATTGATCTTTTCGAGAACGGCGATCTGACGCGAGGTCATGTCTTCGATCTCGTCGAGCTTCTCGTTGAGGAGCGGATCCTTCTTGTCTAGGCGCATGCGTTTGAGATCGCGCGAACGCATTTTCTCAAGGATGTCGCGGGTGATCTCCTGGCCCTTGCCGAGGAGCTTCTTGTTGGTCTTTTCGTCGTGCAGGTCGGCCTGAACGATGCGGCCACCGAGCATCATGAACAGACGCTTGGAGCGTTCGTCGTTGAGGATGCGCTTTTCGTCGTTGAGGTTGCGCTCGAGGCGTTGGACTTCTTCTTCCTGGATGATCTTGGAGCGTTCATCGAGGTCTGCGCCCTTGCGCGAGAAGACCTTGGCATCGACGACAACACCTTCAATACCCGGAGGGCAATAGAGTGAGGCGTCCTTGACGTCGCCAGCCTTCTCACCGAAGATGGCCCGAAGGAGCTTCTCTTCAGGAGTGAGCTGGGTTTCGCCCTTGGGCGTTACCTTGCCGACGAGGATGTCGCCGGGCTTGACGGTGGCACCGATACGGATGATGCCGGATTCGTCGAGGTTACGAAGGAATGATTCCGAGATGTTCGGAATATCACGGGTGATTTCTTCAGGGCCAAGCTTGGTGTCGCGAGCTTCGATTTCGAATTCTTCGATATGGATGGAGGTATAGTAATCTTCCTTGACCATCTTTTCGGAGATGACGATAGCGTCTTCGAAGTTATAACCGCGCCAGGGCATGAAGGCGACCAGCACGTTGCGGCCGAGAGCGAGTTCACCGGCGTCGGTGCAAGGACCGTCGGCGAGAACATCACCTTTGACAACACGCTGACCAACATAAGCAATGGGCTTCTGGTTGATGCAGGTGTTTTGATTGGAGCGCTTGAACTTGGTAAGCGGGTAAATGTCGGCACCGACTTCGCGCGACATCTGACCTTCGGCTACACCGCCGCCATCGACGCGAACGATGATACGTTCGGAGTCAACGGAATCGACGATGCCGGCGCGCTTACAGATGACAACGGCGCCAGAGTCACGAGCGGTGACCTTCTCCATACCGGTACCGACGACAGGTGAGTCTGCGCGGAGCAGCGGCACGGCCTGGCGTTGCATGTTTGAACCCATGAGTGCACGGTTGGCGTCATCGTTCTCAAGGAACGGAATGAGCGAAGCGGCGACCGAGACAAGCTGCTTGGGCGAGACGTCCATGTATTGAACGTCGGCGACGGTCTTGAGGACGAAGTTGCCGGCCTGACGGGCATTGACCAGCTCTGAGGTGATCTTGCCCTTCTCGTCGAGCGGGATGTTGGCCTGGGCGACGACATACTTGTCTTCTTCCCATGCGCTGAGATAGTCGGAGTGCGATTCGAAATCGGCAAGCTGCTTATCTTTGCCGAGAGCCTTGTTGGCCTTCTCGATTTCGGTGCGCTTGATGACGTCGTTGACCTTGTAGGAGGTGTCGCCGGGATTGAGAATGCGCACTTCGTCGATGACGTAGCCGTCAACGACTCGCCGGTAAGGCGATTCGATGAAGCCGTAATCATTGATGCGGGCGAAGTAGGCGAGCAAGGAGATCAGACCGATGTTTGGGCCTTCCGGGGTTTCGATCGGGCAGATGCGGCCATAGTGAGTGGTGTGTACGTCGCGGACTTCGAAGCCAGCGCGCTCTCGTGAGAGACCGCCCGGTCCAAGCGCTGAAAGACGGCGCTTGTGGGTGATTTCCGAGAGTGGGTTTGTCTGGTCCATGAACTGCGAGAGCTGGCTCGAGCCGAAGAACTCGCGCACCGCGGCGCTGATCGGCTTGGCGTTGATCAGATCATGCGGCATCAGATTGTCGGACTCGGCCTGCGACAGACGCTCCTTGACGGCGCGCTCGACGCGCACGAGACCGGCGCGGAACTGGTTTTCGGCGAGTTCGCCGACCGAACGCACACGGCGGTTGCCGAGGTGGTCGATGTCGTCGATGTCGCCGCGCCCGTTCCTGAGTTCGACGAGGATCTTGATCACTTCGACGATGTCGCGCGGCGACAGCGTCAGCTGGTCGCGCACGACGTTGGCGACGCCGAGCACCTTGAGCTCTGCCGAGAGCGCGTTGGCGTCTTCAAAAGTCAGGTTTTCAGCGACCGCGCGCGTGCCATACGAAAGTTCGCTGAGCAACAGTTCGACGGCGGCCGGCGAACCGCCGGCGGTATCGATGATGGCCTTGACGATCGCCTCGCGCTTGCTCGGGACGTGCTTGACCATGACCTTGTATTCGACGACGTCCTGGCGCGAAACGCGGCGGTTGAACTTCATCCGGCCGACGGCCGAGAGGTCGTAACGGTCGTCGGAATAGAACAGGCCGTTGAAGAGGATTTCAACCGCCTCTTCGGTCGGCGGCTCGCCCGGCCGCATCATGCGGTAGATGGCGACGCGCGCCGCCTGCTTGGAAATCGTCTCGTCGGTGCGCAGCGTCTGCGAAATAAAACTGCCGCGATCGAGGTCGTTGATGTACAGGGTCTCGAGCGATTCGACGCCGGCGGCAATCAGCTTGGCGAGCAGCGCTTCGCTGACTTCGTCGTTGGCGTTGGCGAGAATTTCGCCGGTGTCGGTGTCGATGATGTTCTGCGCAACGACGCGTCCGACGAGGAAGTCCTCGGGAACGAGGATTTCCTTGATTGCCGCCGCGTCGAGTTCGCGTATGTGCTTGCCGGTGATGCGCTTGTCCTTGGCGACGATCGTCTTGCCCGCTTTGTCGTTGAAATCAAAGCGCGCGACTTCGCCACGCAGGCGCTCGGGGACGAGACTGAACTCGATGCCGTTCTTGCCGATCCGGAAGCTGTCAAAATCGAAGAACTCGCGCGGGATCTGTTCGGGCGTCAGGCCAATGGCTTTCAGCAGGGTCGTAACCGGCATCTTGCGCCGACGGTCGACGCGGAAAAAGAGGATGTCCTTCGGATCGAACTCGAAGTCGAGCCAGGAGCCGCGGTAAGGAATAACGCGCGCCGAGAAGAGCAGCTTGCCCGAGCTGTGCGTCTTGCCCCGGTCGTGCTCGAAGAATACGCCCGGCGAGCGGTGCAGCTGCGAAACGATGACGCGCTCGGTGCCGTTGATGACGAACGAGCCGGTCGTCGTCATGAGCGGAATTTCGCCCATGTACACTTCCTGCTCCTTGACTTCCTTGATCGTGTCGGGCGCGTCGCGGTCGAGAATGATCAGGCGCACCTTGGCGCGCAGGGCCGAGGCAAAGGTCAGACCGCGCTGCTGGCACTCCTTGACGTCGAAGGCCGGTTCGGCGAGCGCGAAGCTGACGAATTCGAGCCGCGCGTTGCCGCTGTGGCTGACGATCGGGAAGATTGAGGAGAACGCGGCTTGCAGCCCCTGGTTCTTGCGCTGCGCAGGCGGAACGGCTGCCTGCAGAAAAGCGGTGAAAGATTCCAGCTGCGTCGCCAGCAAGAAGGGAACGTCAAGCACGTTGGCGCGCTTGGCGAAACTCTTGCGGATACGTTTTTTCTCGGTGTAGGAGTAGGTCATGGTCGCTCCGAGCTTAGAAAGCAAAATCCTCTAGCGCATCCGGCAACGAGCCTTAGACTCTTGTCGGTCCGCAATGGACAAACGGAAAAAAGGTGGGAGGATGCATGACTGCCATTCCTGCCATTCGTTCTTGCGTTTGCGCATTACAAAACAGCCTGTCTTGCCGTGGGAACGACGCGTCGTTCCCGGAAAAGCACAAAAAGGCCGGCAGCTAAAAAGCGGCCAGCCCCCCGTGCCAGATCGAAATTACTTGATCTCGACCTTGGCGCCTGCGTCCTCGAGCGTCTTCCTGAGGGCTTCAGCATCAGCCTTGGCAATACCTTCCTTGACGGCCTTCGGAGCGCCATCGACGAGGTCTTTGGCTTCCTTGAGGCCGAGGCCGGTCGCAGCGCGAACGACCTTGATCACTTCAACTTTCTTCTCGCCGCAGTGCAGCAGCATGACCGTGAATTCGGTCTGCTCTTCAACAGCGGCAGCAGCAGCAGCCGGACCGGCGACGGTCGCGGCAGCGGCGGATACGCCAAACTTTTCTTCGAACGCCTTGACGAGGTCGTTCAGGTCCATCACCGTCATGCCACCAACGGCTTCGAGGATGTCGTCTTTGCTAATAGCCATAATCAATAAACTCCTAAATCTGGATTCGTAAAAACTGTCAAATGCGGCTCAATGACGCGATCAGGCGACTGCTGCTTCAGCAGGTGACTGCTGTTCTTCGCGCTGCTTGGCCAAGGCGCCGAGCGCGACGGCGAATCCGGAAACCGGAGCCTTCATCACGTAGAGCAGCTTGGCGAGCAATTCATCACGGCTCGGGATCGAGGCGAGAGCTTGCACTGCCGCCTTGTCCAGCACCTTGCCGGCGTATCCGCCAGCTTTCAGAACCAGCTTGTCATTGGTTTTCGCAAAGTCGTTAAGTACTTTTGCGGCAGCCACCGGGTCCTGCGACATGCAATAAATCAGCGGACCGGTCATCTGCCCGGCGAGGTCGGCAAAAGGACTGCCGACCACGGCGCGACGAACCAGGGTGTTCTTAAGCACACGCAGATACACGCCCGACTTGCGCGCCTGGGCACGCAGCTTGGTGAGGTGAGTCACGCCAAGACCGCTGTACTCGGCGACGACGATAGTCTGGGCGGTGGCCACCTGAGCCGACACCTCAGCCACGACGGCCTTTTTTTCATCAAGATTGAGACCCATGGGTCCTCCTCCTATCAAGTCAACACACGACACGTCCGGCTGGACGCATCGCACCCACGGCGACCTGAACCAAGAGCATCAACAGTCCCAACAAAGCGGCTGCAAAAAATCCTGTTCGGGGTACACCGTCTACGCAGGCTGCGTGCACACTTAAGCCGTCGGGCGAGTTGTACCAACCGCGCCCTCTGGCACCTGCGGTCTTTGACGATCTGCCAGCGGCGCTAAGCCGCCGGCAGCCCAAAGTTCCTTTCAGGGCCGAAGCTCAGCCCTGCATCACATCACTTCTTACAGCGTTGACGAATCGACGCGAACGCCAGGACCCATCGTGCTCGAAACGGCGATTTTCTTCAGGAATTGTCCCTTGGAGGTCGCCGGCTTGGCCTTGGTCAGCGCGTCGACCAGCGCTTTCAAGTTCTCCGCGAGTTGTTCCGGCGCAAACGACGCGCGACCGATCGTGCTATGCACAATGCCGCCCTTGTCGGTCCGGTATTGCACCTGACCGGCCTTGGCGTTCTTGACGCCGGTCGTCACGTCCATGGTCACGGTACCGACTTTCGGGTTCGGCATCAGGCCGCGCGGGCCGAGGATCTGACCGAGCTGACCGACGACGCGCATGGCGTCGGGCGTCGCGATGACGACGTCGAAATTCAGGTTGCCGGCCTTGATTTCAGCGGCGAGATCTTCGAAACCGACGATGTCGGCGCCGGCAGCGCGCGCCGCTTCAGCTTTTTCGCCCTGGGCGAATACAGCGACGCGAACGGTCTTGCCGGTGCCGGCGGGCAGAACGACCGAGCCGCGAACCAGTTGGTCCGACTTGCGCGCGTCGATGCCGAGGCTGACGGCGACGTCAATCGACTCGTCGAATTTGGCCGTAGCGAGGTCTTTGGCGAGCTTCAGCGCTTCGCCGACGGGGTAGTTCTTGTTCGGGTCGACCTTGCCGGCGAATGCTTTCTGACGTTTGCTCAGAGCCATGTTAGAGACCCTCCACGGTGATGCCCATCGAACGGGCGCTGCCGGCGATCGTGCGCACCGCGGCGTCCATGTCGGCGGCGGTCAGATCGGGCATTTTTTGCGTCGCGATGGCTTCGCACTGGGCGCGCGTCAGCGTGCCAACCTTGTCGGTATGGGGCTTCGGACTGCCCTTTTGCACGCCGGACGCCTTCTTGATCAGAATCGTCGCCGGCGGCGTCTTCATGATGAAGGTGAAGCTCTTGTCGGCGAACGCGGTGATCACCACCGGAATCGGCAGACCCGGCTCGAGACCCTGCGTCTGCGCGTTGAACGCCTTGCAGAATTCCATGATGTTGAGGCCGCGCTGACCGAGCGCGGGACCGATTGGCGGCGAGGGGTTAGCTTTCCCCGCCGGCACTTGCAGCTTGATAAAGCCGATGATCTTCTTGGCCACGATACAACTCCTTTAAACGGGTGCAAACGCGCTTTGACGGCGCTCCCCAACGACAAATGCGACTGATCAGCCGCTCGTTTGCGGCGCGCAGCGACAAACGCATGCGCCGCGATGATGATCAGGCTTTTTCGACCTGACCGAACTCGAGCTCCACCGGCGTCGCGCGACCAAAAATAGTCACCGAAACGCGCAAACGGTTTTTCTCGTAGTTGACTTGCTCGACCGAACCATGGAAATCGGTAAACGGACCGTCCTTGACACGGACGATCTCGCCCGGTTCGAAGAGCACCTTGGGACGCGGCTTTTCGACGCCGTCCTGCATCTGCTGCATGATCTTCTCGACTTCCTTCTCGGAAATCGGCGTCGGCTTGTTGGCCGAACCGCCAACGAAACCGGTGACCTTGGGGGTGCTTTTGACGAGATGCCACGACTCGTCGTTCATCTCCATCTCAACGAGCACGTAACCCGGGAAGAACTTGCGTTCGGAAATGCTTTTCTGACCCAGCTTCAATTCGACGACTTCCTCGACCGGAACAAGAACGCGGCCAAAGACGTCCTGCATGCCCTGACGCTGGATGCGTTCGTCGAGCGCCCGCTGGACGCTTTTTTCGAAACCGGAGTAGGCGTGAACCACGTACCAGCGCTTGCTCATGACCGTCTCCAACCGAGAACCACGTCGTAGAGCACCCATTCGATGCTCTTGTCGGTCAACCAGAGAAAAAACGCCATGACGACAACAAAAGCAAAAACGAGCCCGGTGGTTTGCAGAGTTTCCTTGCGTGTCGGCCAGACAACTTTTTTCGCTTCGTTAGTCGCCTCCTTGGCAAAGAAGAAAAACTGGCGACCCGCTTCGGTCTGCCAGGCGACTGCGCCCGATGCAGCGACACCAGCCAGAACGGCCAGAACGCGAAGAATCATCGCCTGCTCGGAGAGCAGGTAAAAACCGGCAATGCCGGCGACAAGCAACAACAGCGCCAACGCAAACTTGATTTTATCGGCCATTTCGTCAGCTTTATAGTGGTGGCAGGGGCAGAGGGAATCGAACCCCCAACCTTCGGTTTTGGAGACCGACGCTCTGCCAGTTGAGCTATACCCCTGCAGCAGAGACAAAGGGCGCCCCGTCGCCGGA
>JBBRXI010000091.1:0-8107 GCA_038248575.1 Burkholderiales bacterium
CGGCTTTGCCCTCATCTCGGCAATATTTCTGCTCGTCACGCTGGCCGCGCTGGGCGCTTTAATTGCAGTAGTTACGACCGCGGCGAAGATCGGTAGCGCGCTCGACCTTGCCGTCGTGCGCAGTTATTTCGCGGCGCGTGCCGGCGCCGAATGGGGCGCGGCGAAAACCCTAGACCCCACGTTTTGCGCCGCCAATCCAAGCCGCAATATCGGCATGCTCGACGGCGTAGCGATCACCGTGTTGTGCGCTACGGTCGCCGCCGGTGATTCGGTCGAGCAGGGGCTCGGGCGGATTTACTCGGTGACCGCGACGGCATGCACCCACCCGCAGGCAGGAGCGTGTCCGGGGCCGGCAGTCGAACCGAATTATGCGGAAAGGCGAGTGACGGTCTTAATCGAGCGTTAAGCGAGAACTGTTCCACGAATTGAAAATATGAAATATTCCTTTGTTTTTTAGTGGTTTAAGAGTTATCCTTAAACCACAATATAACGTGAGAATGATAATGTTCGGCACTGGGTGGGGTAGGCGCAAGGCGGGCTGGCTCGCCGTCGTGACACAGGGCAGGCAGATGACGCTCGCCCATGTGGTTCGCGGTCCCGGCGTTCGCCCGGAGATTTGCCTGCTGGAATCGTTCCTTGTTGAAAAAAGCGAGCTCGAAGCCTTGCAGCGCCTGCGCTCGGCACGCGATCTCAAGTCTTACGCGTGCACCACGCTGATGCCGCCGGACGAGTACGATATCGCCCAGCTCGATACGCCCAAGGTTCCCCGCGAAGAGCGCAAGGCGGCCTTGCGCTGGGCGCTCAAGGCGAACGTCGATTACCCGCTGGAGAGCGCCTGCCTAGACGTAATCGACATCCCGCTCGACGCCGCCGGCTCGCAGCCCGGCGTTTTCGCGGTAACGGCCGCCGAGGCCCGGGTGCGCACGCGTGCCGCGCTGTTCGATGCGGCGCGAATTCCGCTGCTCGCCATCGACATCGCCGAACTCGCGCAGCGCAACGTCGCCGCGCTTTTCGAAGAAAAAAATCGTGGCCTGATGTTCTTGCGCCTCGACGAGGCGGGTGGGCTGCTGACCCTCACTTTCCGTGGCGAACTGATCGCCGCGCGGCGCATCGACGTCTCGGCGCTCGACATTGCCGACGCTGACGCCGAACGCTGCGCGCAACGCATGGAGCGCCTGGTTCTTGAACTGCAGCGCAGCCTTGACAACTTCGACCGACAATACAGTTCGATTTCGATCTCGCGACTCGTCATTGCCGTCTCGCCGCCGGTCGACGGGCTTGCCGCTGCGCTCAAGGAAAGCATCAATCTTCCCGTGCGCGAGATGGATCTGTCTTCGGTCATGGACTTTCCCGCCATTCCGGAACTGCGCGACACGCGCCATCAGGCGCGCAATGTCCTGGCGATTGGCGCTGCGCTGCGTACGACCGGCGACAACGTGGAGGTCGCATGAGTCAGCAAATCAATCTGTACGAAGCGCGCCTGCGCCCGCGCCATGAGTTACCGACGGCGCGCAACCTGGGGATGGCGACGATCGCGCTGCTGATCGTGCTGACGGCTTTTGTAGCCGGTACCTACTTTGACGCCGAGCGCAAGAGCGAAACCGTCGCGGTGTATGAAAAACAGCTTGCCGAAGGACAGGAAAGGCTCGCCGGCCTGAGCAAGCGCGCCGAACAGGATCGCCTGTCGCCGCAAATCAGCGCCGACATCGCGGTGGCCCGATCGATGCTGAATGCGCGCAAGGAAGTCGTCGGCGTTCTCGATTCGGGAAAATTCGGCAATACCTCGGGATTCTCGGCAATGATGAGCGGCTTCGCGCGGCAAACGCAAAACGATCTGTGGCTGACCGGGTTCAGCTTTAGCGCCGGGGGTGAGGAAATCGAGATCCGCGGACGCCTGCTTGATCCGGGGCGCTTGCCGGCCTATGTGCAAGCGTTGAGCCGCGAACCGGTGTTCCAGGGCCGGCGCTTTGCCGCGCTCGAGATGCGCAGCGCCGAAGCAGAAGCCAAGACCGGCGAAGCGCTCCGCGGCGACGCGACAGGCGCGGCGAAAGCCGGTGTGCTGATGCCGACGCTGTCCGCTCCGTCGCCGCACGTGTTCGAGTTCATCCTGCGTTCTGAAAACGCTGCGACTGGACGCGACGAGGTGAAGCGATGAAGCGCGGAACGCCAAAATGGGTTGCCCGCTACGACGCGCTGGCCCTTCGTGAACGCTGGCTGGTCGCCGTGTCGGTGCTCGCGGCGATCGCCGTGATGGGCTATGGCGGCCTCATCGATCCGGCGTTGAAGCGCGCGCGCGCGGCCGAACTGCGTGCCCTTGAACAGCAGACGCAGCTTGCCAGCCTGCGCGCGCGCGGCACCGATGTGCGGGCAACGCTCGAGTCGCGCGACGCGGCGGCGCTGGCCGAACTTGCGAGTTTGCGGAATCAGTTGAGCGAGCTTTCCGGCCGGCTCGTCGTCATGGAACGTACGCTGGTGCCGCCGCAGCGCATGGCGGGGCTCCTTGAAGACATGATCGGCCGTACCGGTCTTGCCTTGATCAGCCTGCGGACCTTGCCCGTCGTGTCGCTGGAGGTCGGAAAAGCGCGTGCTGACGAGAGCCTGAAGGCCGGCCAAAAACCCTCCGCCGACACCGCCGGGCTCTTCAAGCACGGCATAGAAATAAAGCTTGAAGGCAGTTACCGCGATCTCGTCGTTTATCTCGAACGTCTCGAACAATCGAAATTGAAGCTTCTCTGGAGCAGCGTTACGCTGTCCGCCGAGAAGCATCCCAAGCTCGTATTGACGCTGACGGTCTACACCTTGAGCCTGGATCGCACATGGTTAATCGTCTGATCGACCGCCGCCTGCCGCGGCCAGGCACACGCGCGGGCTTCGGCGTCGGCGTCGGTTGCGTGCCGCTCGTCGCGAGGTGCATCGCCGTGCTGGCGGTATGCTTTGCAGCGCCCGCGACAGCGCAGAGCGAGCTTGGCGATCCAACGCGGCCGCCGATCGGCGTCACCAGCGCCGCCGAAGACCGGCCGCAAGTCGCGACGGCCGTACTGCAATCGGTGCTCATCCCCGAAAAAGGCAAGCCTTCGGCGATCATCGGCGGGCGACAGGTCAGGCTGGGCGAACTGTACGGCGAAAACCGTCTGACCCGGCTGACTGAACGCGAAGCGGTTCTCGTCGGGCCGGACGGCACGACCCGCCTGCTACTCATACCGGGCGTCAGCAAAAGCGAAACGCCGGCGCGAAAACCAAACACGATATCTGCCGGCAATACCGTGCGGAAAGGGAACCGATAATGAACGATCGCTGCGCACTGATGAGCGTCCTGCTCGCGCTCTTGATGGGCGGATGTGCCACCGCGCCGAAAACGCCTGGCGCGACCTTTGATCGCATCGGGCAGGAACTGCAGGGCGCCGCCGCAGCCCGGCCGAAGGCGCGCGACGAGGCGATCAGCCAGGCCATGCTGCCACCCTTGCAACTCGAGTTGCCAGACTCGGCCAGGAACGTCGACCCGCGTTTTGACCTTGCCGTCAGCGACGCGCCGGCCAGACAGGTGTTCATGGCGCTGGTCAGCGGTACACGCTACAGCATGCTGGTCGGGCCCGAAGTGAGCGGCAACGTGACCGTCAACCTCAAGAGCGTGACGGTACGCGAGGCGCTGGAAACGCTGCGCGACCTTTACGGGTACGAGTTCAAGTTCCAGGGAACGCGCATCCATATACAGCCGAACAGCCTGCAAACACGTATTTTCCAGATCAATTATCTGGCCGGCAGACGCCAGGGGCAATCGGATATCCGCGTCACCTCGAGTTCGATCACCTCTACGGGAACGCCGCAGGCCGGCGGCGCGCCGTTGCTGCCCGGAGCGCAGCCGGCGGGAAGCGGGTCGGGAATTGCCGCCGGCCCGCCGAGCAGCCAGATATCGACGACGCAGAACAATGACTTCTGGAAGGACCTCTCGCTGGCGCTGGCCAGCCTCGTCGGCACGCTCGACGGGCGTGCGGTGATCGTTAATTCGGGTTCGGGAGTGGTCGTCGTCAAAGCGTATCCGGCCGACCTGCGCGCAGTCGAGGAGTATTTGCGTCTGACCCAGTTGATCGCCGAACGCCAAGTCATGCTCGAGGCGAAAATCATCGAAGTCGGGCTCAATCAGGAATTCCAGGCAGGCGTGAACTGGAGCCACTTTGGCGGCGCCAATAACCGCTTTTCTTACGGCTCGGTAAAGAGCGGAACCGTCCTCAATACCATCGGTCAGGCCGGCTTTGACGCGACCGGTCGGGCGCAAAGTGGCGCTGCCGGCGTGACCTCGTCAGGCGCCAGCATCCTGCCCGGTGTGGGCGGGATCGCCGCAGCGACACGGCTCGGCAGCGGCTTTTTCGGGCTGGCATTCCAGAGCGCCAACTTCGCCGCACTGCTCAACTTTCTTGAAAGCCAGGGCAGTGTTCAAGTCCTGTCGAGTCCGCGCATTGCCAGCATCAACAACCAGAAGGCCGTGCTCAAGGTCGGCTCCGACGAGTTCTATGTCACCAACATCAGCTCGTCGACGACGGCGACCGCCGTGAGCAATGTGACGACGCCGGCGATCACGCTGCAACCGTTCTTTTCCGGCATCGCGCTCGACATCACGCCGCAGATCGACGGCGATAACAATATCGTCCTGCACGTTCACCCGTCGATCAGCGTCGTGACCGAGAAACAGAAGATCATCGACTTGGGTGCGCTCGGTCAGTTTACGCTGCCGCTCGCCAACAGCTCGGTGAACGAAACGGACAGCGTCGTTCGCGTTCAGGACGGCAACATCGTCGCCATCGGCGGGCTGATGAAGCAGGAGCAGTCGAACAATGCCGATGGCCTGCCGGGAACGACGGCGTCGTCGGGCGTCGGACTACTCTTCGGCACACGATCCAACTACACGCGCAAGCGTGAGTTGGTGATCCTCATCAAGCCGACGATCATTCGCAACGAATCGAGTTGGAAGGAAGATCTTTTCGAAACACAGGGTCGCGTGCAGGAGTTCGATCCGCGTCTGGCGCGTCCAAACGGCACGTGGTGATGGCAGTTTTCTAACGGAGCCGGCCGTGTATCTCAGACATTTCGGACTCACCGAGCTGCCTTTCCGGATCACCCCGGATACCAGCTTTACCTACTCGATCCGCTTTCACCAGCAGGCGCTCAATACGCTCCTCATGGCGCTCAATGCGGGCGAGGGTTTCGTCAAGATAAGCGGCGAAGTGGGCACCGGAAAAACCCTGCTTTGCCGACTGCTGCTGCAGACGCTCGACGACAGCTGGGTGACGGCGTATCTGCCCAACCCGAACCTCGACCCGGACACGCTTTTTCTCGCGCTGGCCGAGGAACTCGATATCGCAAATGCCGCTGGTCTCGATCAATACCATTTGATGCGCGAAATCAACCACGCGCTGCTCGATATCGCGCGCGCCAAGAAGCGCGTCGTCTTCTGTATCGACGAAGCGCAGGCCATGCCGGTCGAGACACTCGAGGCCTTGCGCCTCATTTCGAACCTTGAAACCGAGAAGCGCAAGCTCGTCCAGATCGTTCTTTTCGGACAGCCCGAACTCGATCAGCGGCTGCAGCGCCCGGAAGCGCGCCAGTTGCTGCAGCGCATCGCGTTTCATTACCGTCTCGGCGGCATGAACAAGGACGAGATCGAAAACTACGTGGCGCACCGCCTGCGCGTCGCCGGCTATCGCGGTGAAGGGCTTTTCAGCCGGGCCGCCTTGCGCGGCCTGTATCGGGCGAGCGGCGGAACGCCGCGCCTGGTAAATATCCTGGCGCACAAGTCATTGCTGTCGGTTTTTGGCGAGGGACAGCAGCGCGCCAAGCTGCGCCACGTGCGCCTCGCGCGCCGCGACACCGAAGGCGCGCGTCGGGTCAGCTGGTGGTGGCAATAGCGAGCGCGCCATGAGTCTGATCAACAAAATGCTTCAGGACCTCGATACGAGGCAGTCGGAGAACGGCGTCCGGTCGCGGCTGCCCAATGAGGTGCGCGCTTTGCCGCAAGGGCGGCGTCCGCGGCTGCCACTCGTTCTCGCCGGTATCGCCTGTCTCGTGCTGGCGCTGCTCGCCGCGGCCGGCGTCGCCCGGCATGCCGACGACAGTGGTCCTCCCGCCGCGCCAGTCCTGACGACGCTGCTGCCCATCGCTCCCGTCACGCTTTATGCCGAGCCGGTTAATGACAGCGAAGCTGCCGCGCACGCTGACTCGCCGGGAATAACCGGTGGCGCCGACGCCCGGTCGCCGGATGCCGACGATTTCGCGGCCGCGCTGCCCACGCCGGCGCTCGAGTTTAGTCTGCGCTTGTCGGAATTATTGCCGCTGCCCGAGCCCAAGAAAGTTGACGCAAGCGCTGCGCCGAAGGTCGCCCGGGCTGGGTCGTTCGTCGAACCCGTACGGCGGCCCGCTCCGCCGGCGCAAGCGGTCGCTGCGCTGGCACCGCCGGCTGCGGTTCCCGCCGCGTCCGCCGCGACGGGCAAGCCGGCGCCCGTCGCGGCGATCGAAAAGATGGAAGCGTTCGGCTCGCCCCACGAAAGCGCCGAAAGCGCTTATCGCAAAGCGATCGCCGCGCTCAATCAGGGACGCCTGTCGGAAGCGCGCGATGGCCTGCACACGGCCTTGCGCGCCGACGCCATGCACTTCGCCGCGCGTCAGTTGCTGTTCAAAGTACTCGTCGAAGCCGGGCAGACCGATGAAGCCATCGAGCTGCTGCGGATCGGCCTGCACGGGCAGCCGGGGCAACTCGGCTGGGCGATGAACCTCGCGCGCCTGCAGCTTGAACGCCGAGATCTTGGCGGCGCCTGGGAAACGCTCGACCGTTCCCTGCCCGCGGCAGCGCGCAACGCCGATTACCAGGGCTTTGCCGCACACGTCCTGCAACGTCTCGGGCGCAACAAGGAAGCCGTCGATTATTTTCAGGCGGCGGCGCGCCTCGCCCCAAGTGAAGGCCGCTGGTGGCTGGGCCTTGGCCTCACGCTCGAAGCCGACGGACACGCGGCCGAAGCGCGCGAGGCGTTTGCCCGCGCCAAGTCAAGTGGGACGCTCAATGCCGAACTGGCGACGCTTGTCGAGCAGAAGCTGCATTAGGTGCGGGCACCGTCGGGCGCAGTGCGGCGCGCAGCGGCTCGAGCTGCGGATAGTCGGGCGACAATAACTCAAGCTGTTTGATGGCTGTCACAACAAAAGTCGGATGACTGGCGGCCGCGCGGCGCAGGGCGATCAGCGCGGCCTCGTGCTGCTCGTCCAGAGCGAGCAGGTAAGCGAGCTTGAAGCTGATCAGTTCCGCCGGAGCGAAACGGATCGCGCGTTCGGTGACGACGATCTTGTCCTTGAGTGCTTGCTTGTCGATCACCAGAAGTTCCGCGTAGCCCATTTCTACGTAGTGCGCAAAGAGTGAGCCGCGATGCAGTTCGCCGAGCACCGCGATGGCTTCGGGGACTGCGCGCACGCCGCTCTTGCCGTTAATGCGCATGTTGAACGCGCCCTCGAGCCTGCGGTAGTCGCTGGCGAGCGTAAACAGCGTCAGCGCGCCGAGCAGAACAATGCCGGTGAGCAACAAGCGGCCAACCGAACCGGCGTGCGGCCGCACGCCGCCAGCGCTGCCAGCGCCGAGCGCAAGCGCGGCAATCCCGAGGAAAAACGCGTACCAGAGCGGATATTCGAGCTGGCTGTGGGTGGACAGGACGAGCAGCACGGCGGCAATCCACCAGTCGGCGACTGACCAGCTTTGGCCAACAAAGCCCATCCACCAACGCAGCCCGAGGACGAGGGCGAGTGCGACGGCGATCGGTCCGAATTCGCAGAGCAGATCGACCAGCAGGTTGTGCGCGTGCTCACCAACGAGCATATCCGCGGACGACGGGTGCGCACCCATGAGCAGGTAGGCGTTGAACGGAAATTGTCCGACGCCGGCGCCCAGCCAGGGATGCTCCAGAAAAATGGTCAGCCCGGTGCGCCACAGCTGCAGGCGCTGCGAACTTCCGCTCACCCCGGCGAAGAAGCGCTCACCAGAAAGCGGTGCGTGCAGCGCGGCGGCGTAGTCGAAATGCGCGAAAGCCCATTGCATGAACAGGGTCGCGAGCAGGACACCGAGTGCCAGTCGGGC
>JBBRXI010000092.1:0-8093 GCA_038248575.1 Burkholderiales bacterium
ATGAAGATCGGCACTTGCTTGTCGGCGGCAGAACCCATCTTCAGCCAGTGACTGTAGTAGTCGGCCATGTGGTAGCCGCAGAACGGCAGCATGGCGAACGGGTCGCGACGAACAACGCCCTGCTGGCCAAAAGCGGCTGCGGTTGTTTCCGAGCCGAGCGTCGCGGCCGAGTACACGCCGTGTTCCCAGTCGCTCGTCTGGCAAACCAGCGGCACGGTCGAGGCGCGACGGCCACCGAACAGGAAGGCCGAGATCGGCACGCCGTCGGCGTTCGCCCAGTCCTTGTCGATGCACGGGCACTGTGAAGCCGGCGCCGTGAAGCGCGAGTTCGGGTGCGCTGCCTTGGTGCCTTTTTCCTTGGCGATTTCAGGCGTCCACTCGTTGCCCTGCCAGTCGATCGCGTGCGCCGGCGCCGGGCCCATGCCTTCCCACCAGACGTCGCCGTCGTCGGTCAGCGCGACGTTGGTGAAGATCGTGTTCTCGGCGAGTGAGGCCATGGCGTTGAAGTTGGTCATGTCGTTGGTTCCCGGCGCGACACCGAAAAATCCGGCTTCCGGGTTGATCGCGTGCAGGCGGGTGACGCCGTCGGCGCCCTTGCGCGGCTTGATCCAGGCGATGTCGTCGCCGATCGTCGTGATCTTCCAGCCAGCAAGTTCCTTTGGCGGAACGAGCATCGCGAAGTTGGTCTTGCCGCAGGCCGACGGGAACGCCGCGGCGACGTAGTGCTTGTCACCGGCCGGAGATTCGACGCCGAGGATCAGCATGTGCTAGGCCATCAAGCCGCCATCACGCGCCATGTTCGAAGCGATGCGCAGCGCCAGACACTTCTTGCCAAGCAGCGCGTTGCCGCCGTAGCCCGAACCGTAAGACCAGATTTCGCGCGTTTCAGGATAGTGCACGATGTACTTTGTCGTCGGGTTGCACGGCCATTTCGGATCTTTCTGGCCCGGCTCTTTCGGCGCGCCGATCGAGTGCACACAGGGAACGTAGCTGCCGTCGGTGCCGAGCACCGGGAAAACGTCCTTGCCCATGCGCGTCATGATGCGCATGTTGACGACGACGTAGGCCGAGTCGGTAATCTCGACGCCGATCTGCGCGATCGGCGAGCCGATCGGGCCCATCGAGAACGGGATCACGTACATCGTCCGACCCTTCATGCAGCCCTTGAACAGGCCGGCAAGGATGCCGCGCATCTTGGCCGGCTCTTCCCAGTTGTTCGTCGGGCCGGCGTTTTCCTGCTTCTCGGAGCAGATGTAGGTGCGGTCTTCGACACGCGCGACGTCGGACGGATCGGACAGCGCGAGGAAGGAGTTCTTGCGCTTGGCGAGCTTGGTGAACGTTCCCGCTTCGACGAGCTCGCCGCACAGGCGATCGTATTCCGCTTGCGATCCGTCGGCCCAGACGACGCGGTCCGGCGTGGTCAGTGCGGCGATCTCGGCGACCCATTTCTTCAGGCCTTCGTGCTTGACGTAATCCGGAGCATTAATCAATACAGTTTGACTCATGAGTCGCTTTCTTTAAAGGACAGTGGAAAAAAAGAGAGCCGCCGTTACGGCCATTGGAGAAAAACCGTCCGAAGCCGAAACATGGATCGCTGGCAGGATCATGCGGACGGCTACGGTCGCAGCAGGGACGACAAGCGTCCAGCGCAAGGGTTTGTTGAATCATGCTCAGAATGGGTTTACGAAACTGGGGCAGCTTCGATATTAGCACGGTTTTCGCCGTCCAAAACCCGCCTCCGTGGGGTTTGTCGCGATCGATTCGACGGCTGTCCGCAGAGCGCCGCCGAAGATCATCAAAACCCGCGCTGAGGCAACACCGGTGATACCACAGCCGCGACCTCTATACTTGACCTTCTTTCTCAGGTATTCAGGCTATGTGTTTATTTTTCTTTATTTTGTTACGGCAAATCATTAGACTCGGCCGAAACAATCGTTTCCTTGGATCTGGCTGGAGTTCAACTTATGCGGATGGCGCTCAACACGGTATTGCTCATCGCGGCGCTAGGCGCCGGCCTGTTCGCCGGTGATGGCGCGCAGGCTGCGGACAAAAAAGTCAAGCCGGCGGCCTACAAGGCGGTCGCGAAAAAAGCCAAGCCGACGCCGCCAAAGCTGATCCCGCGTAAGGTCCGCGTAGCGTATAGACCGGGATCGCCGGCGAGTATTCTTTCGGCGAACAACGCCGTGCCCTGGCAGGACGCGAGCAAACTTGCCGTGCAATCCGGTTCGGCGCTGGTCATCGAGCAGGATGGCGTCGAAGCCCTGTTTCAGAAGAACGCCAATGCGATCGCGCCGATCGCGTCGATCACTAAATTGATGACGGCAATGGTCGTCCTCGACAGTACGCCCGATTTGAACGCGCCGATTTCGATTTCCGACGACGACGTCGATATGCTGCGCGGCAGCCGATCGCGCCTGCACGTCGGCTCCGAAATGACGCGCGAAACGGCGCTGCTGCTCGCCTTGATGTCGTCGGAAAACCGTGCCGCCCACGCTCTGGCGCGCCACTATCCGGGCGGTATGCCGGCCTTCTTAGCAGCGATGAACGTCAAGGCGCAGGCGCTCGGCATGCGTGATACGCGTTTCGAAGACCCGACGGGCCTGAACAGCAGCAATGTGTCGACGGCGCACGATCTCGCTAAAATGGTCGCCGCCGCGCACCGCTATCCCTTGATTCGCGAGTGGTCGACGATGGGCGAGGCTAGCGTAGAAATTGGTGGCCGGGCGCTGGTCTTTCGAAACACCAACCCGCTGGTCAAAAGCGCCGCCTGGGATGTTGGCGTCTCCAAAACCGGTTACATTCACGAAGCCGGCAAGTGCCTGGTGATGCTGGCGCGCCTCGCCGACAGACCGGTCGTCATCGTCCTGCTCGATTCGGTCGGCAAGCTGACCCGCGTCGGCGATGCCATGCGCATCAAACGCTGGATGGAAAGTGTGCAGGCGCAGGCGCTCACTGCGCCCACGGTGGCGACGCACGCCGCTCTGGCGCGCGCCAGCGGCGGTTGATCGCTGACGGCCCTGCGGCCGCCCGCACGCGTCTCGGCTGAGGCGCCGGGCGGACGAAGGTCGCCAAAGGCCTCCCGGTATCGCGTTCGGCGGGCCGTTTTCGCGTATTCTTCGCTGAAATCCGCCGCCGCCCCAAACCCCTGCTCGAGGCTCTGCGATGCTGCACAGCGATGCTCCGCTGGCGATTCCTTTGTGGATCAATGGCCATGCCTACCTGACCATGGCGGAGGCCTTTCACGATGTCGTCAGCTCGCGCACGGCCGCAGTCCTGCGCCGTACGCCGCTGTGCGGCGCGCGCGAGGCGCGGCAAGCCGCCGACGCGGCACGCGCGGCGGGCGCCGGCTGGGCGGCGCGCAGCGCAGTTGAGCGCTCGGCCTTGCTCAACGCGCTGGGCGACGCGCTCGCCGGCTACGGCGCACACTTTGCTGCGTTGATCGCCGAGGAGAGCGGGAACGACGTCGAAATGGCGAACGCCGAGGTCGCGCAGGCGGTAGCGCTTTTGCGCGCCGCGTCGGCCGGCAAAGCGGCAAACAGCGCTGAAGTGGTGAGTATCGTCGGCAACACCGATGGGGTGGCCAGCGTCGGAAACGCCAAGTTGGTGGCCATCGCCGGTAATGCCGATGGGCCCCTGCTCGCGCCGTTGCGTCTTGCCGTCGGCGCCTTGCAGACCGGTGCCGTGGTCATCGTCACGCCGAGTCCGCAAACGCCGTCAGCGCTCTTTGCGCTCGCCGAGTTGAGCGCCCGCTGTGCCTTCCCGAACGGCGTCCTCAGCATCGTGCATGGCCGCGAGGCTGTGCTCGACGGACTGCGGGCGGCCGGGGTCTGTGTGCTGCAGGCTGAGCCGGCGGCACTATAATGCTCCAACCATGAGCGACGATCCGCACCCCCACGCTCACCATCATCACCACGTGACCGACGTCGGCCGCCGCCTGATCGTCGCCTTGCTACTGACGCTGGGCTTTGCCGGCGTCGAGGCGGTGGCAGGGTTCTGGTCGGGGTCGCTGGCCTTGCTCGGCGACGCCGCTCACATGGTGACTGACAGCGCGTCGCTCGCCCTGGCGGCCTTTGCACTCTGGTTGGCACGCCGTCCGCCGTCGTCGCGCCACAGTTACGGGCTCGGCCGCGTCGAGACGCTCGCGGCGCTGCTCAATGTCGTGTTCATGATCCTGGTCATCGTCGGCATTTCGGTTGCGGCGATCGATCGCTTTCTTGAACCGGCGACGGTCGATGGCCAGACGGTGACCGTCGTCGCACTGATCGGCCTCATCGTCAATATCAGCGTCGCCTGGCTGCTGATGCACGGCGAGCAGACGATGAATACGCGCGGCGCACTGCTGCACGTGTTCGGTGATCTGCTCGGTTCGCTGGCGGCGCTGATTGCCGGAGCGGTTATCGTGCTCACCGGCTGGACGCCGATCGATCCCTTGCTCTCGCTGCTGATTTGCCTGCTCATTCTCGGCTCGAGCCTGCGCCTGCTGCGCGAAGTGCTGCGGGCGCTGCTCGAGGGCGTTCCGGCGCACCTTTCGCTCGAGCGCATCGGGCAGTCGCTGGCCGCTGTCCCGGGTGTGCGCTCGGTGCACGACCTGCACGTGTGGACGCTCTCGTCGAACCACGTCGCGCTGTCGGCGCACCTTGTCGTCGCCAGCTTTGCCGAGTGGCCCGAGGTGCTCGCTGCAGCCCGGAACGTGCTGCAGCAGCAGGGAATCGGGCACGTCACGCTGCAACCCGAAACGGTGGTGTATCCGGTCCGCTGGCAACGCGCCGATAAGCCGACAGCGACTGCCGAGGGCGAGCGCCAATGAGGGTTGTCGTCCAGCGCGTGGCGTCGGCTCGGGTCGAGGTCGACGGACGGGTGACGGGCACCATCGCACGCGGCTTACTGCTTCTGGTCGGTATCGAAGCCGATGACGGTGAGGCCGACATAGCCTGGCTGTCGGGCAAGATCACCCGACTGCGCATTTTCGACGACGATGCGGGGGTGATGAATCGGAGCGTCGTCGAGAGCCGCGGCGAGTTGCTCGCGGTCAGTCAATTCACGCTCTTCGCGTCGGTCAGGAAAGGCAATCGTCCGTCGTGGAGCCGCGCCGCGGCGCCCGGCGTGTCACGCCCGTTGTTCGCGCGCCTGGTCGAGCGGCTCGAACGCGACCTCGGACGCCCGGTGCCGACGGGCGTGTTCGGCGCCGACATGCAGGTGCATCTGATCAACGACGGCCCGGTGACACTCGGGCTCGATTCGCGGAATCCTGAGTAAGGCGTCTTCGCCCTTACTTGAACTTCTCGCGCATCGCGGCGATGCCCGGGATTTTGTCCATCAGGTGGCGATGCGCTGCGTTGAAATGCTGGATGAGCGAGCGCTGCGTCTTGCCGACGAGAATCGTGAAGATGTACTCGGCGTGGCCCGGCGAGGTCACCGTTGGATGAAAACCCGTGTCAAAAGCCACGGTGTCGCCGTTTCGCGTCATGACCACGCGTGAATCGGTGAGCGCGCCCGGGGCCGACTCCTCGTACCAGAATTGCGCGCCAAAGCCGCTCGGCGGATTGAAGCGGTAGTGGTAGACCTCTTCGTGCGCCGTCTCGCCGTCGCGATCGGTGTCGTGCTTGTGCGGCGGATAGCCCGACCAGCAACCCTCGTCGCAATAGAGTTCGGAGACGAGGAAATTGCCGCTGCGGCCGGCGCCGTTATGCCCGAGGATATGGAAGATGCGGCGCCGCGATTTGGTTTCGTTCGACCCGACATCGACGCAATCGACCTCGTCCGGATGGATACGGAAGGCCGCATAGTCATTCTGCGAGCGGCAGCCGGCGATCGCGATCTCGACTGCGCTGCGGGCGACGATGCGCACGCGCTGGTCGCGCCCGCAATAGACCGAATCGGCCTGACCCGACCAGATGTCGGCGCGCTGCCCGACAGCGGCGAAGTGCTCACCGGCGACCTCGACGTCGGCCGTTCCCGAGAGTACAACGAGCAGCGCCTCGAATTGATCGAGCCGGAATTCGTCGCTCGCGCCCGGTTCAAGGCTGAGCAGGCGAAAATAGGTGTCGGCTACCGGTGCGTTTCCGGCCAGGATGGGCGCGTTGGCGTTGGCGTGGGCTGCGGCGGGAATGTGCTGGGCTGGCATGATTGAGTCCTAAAGAAAAGTGCGGGGTATCCAGGTCACGGTCTGCGGGACGAAGACGACGAGCAGCAGGATGCTGATTTCGGCAGCGACAAAGGCCCAGCAATACTTGACCGTCTGATCGTAGGTCGTCCCGGCGATGCTCGTCGCGACGAAAAGCAGCACGGCAACCGGTGGCGTCGTCGCCCCAATCTGCGTGACCATGGTGATCAACAGGCCGAGATGGATCGGGTCGATGCGGTACTCGTTGCCGATATACGCGCAGACCGGAACCATGATCACCATCACGGCGAGCGATTCGACGAACATGCAGAGGACCAGCATGATGCCGAGCAGCGTCAGCAGGACACCGAGCGGGCTGCCGGAAATGCCCTTGATGATGCCGAGCACGGTGTCGTTGAAGTCGAGGTAGGCGAGCAGCCAGCCGAGCGCGCCGGCGACGGCGATGATGCCGACGACCATCGCCGTCGTCACTGCGGTGTCGATCAGGATTTCCGGCAGGTCCCTCCAGCCGATGATGCGATACACGAACAGTGCGACGATGAACGAGTAGATGCAGGCGACGACGCCGGCTTCGGTGGCCGTGAAAATGCCGGTCAGGATGCCGCCGACGATGATCACCGGCGCGAGCAGGGCGAGCCAGACATTGCCGAGCGCACGCAGGGCGACTCCGAACGAAAAGCCGCCGCTGACGCGCCGCAGTTCGGGAAAATCGGCGTGGAACGAATACAGATAAATGACCAGCATCAGTCCGATGCCGATCAGAACGCCGGGGATAATTCCGCCGAGAAACAGCGAGCCGATCGAGACGCCGGTCATCGAGCCATAAATGATCATCGTCATCGACGGCGGGATGATGGCGCCTATGGTCCCCGCGCAGGCGACCATCGCCGCAGCAAAACCCGGTTTGTAGCCGCGCTCCTTCATCGACGGGATGAGGATCGAGCCGATCGCCGAGGTGTCGGCCGTCGACGACCCGGAAACACCCGCGAAAATCATGCTCGAGACGACCGAGGCATGGCCGAGACCGCCGCGCAAGTGGCCGACGATCGCTTCGGCGAAGAAAACGAGTTTTTTCGACAGTCCGCCGCGCGACATCAACTCGCCGGCCAGGATGAAGTAGGGCAGCGCCAGCAAGGAGAACGAATCGAGCATGGCGAGCATTTTTTGCGGAAAGAGCGCCGGAACCAGGCCATCCGTTGCCAGGATTCCGCCAAACGCCGTCGCGCCGATCGCCAGCAGCACAGGGAAGCCGAGGCCGATCAGGGCCAGCAGGCCGGCAAAGAGGAGAATAAGCGTCATTGCGTTCTCCCGATGGCGCGCCATGATCCCTGCGCCAGGTTGCGCGCCACGCAGATCACGAGATACAACGAACCGACGACTTGCGCCAGGTACACCCAGTCCATCGTGATACCCAGTCCCGATGACGTCTGGTTCCTGGCGATGCCCATGATGATCGTTGCGTAGTAGGCGACGCACAGGCCGAAGGCCAGCCACAGGAGTTCGCACACGAGGCGCAGCGCACTTTGCGCTGGCGGCGAGAAGCGATCGACGAGCATGTTCATGCCGATGTGCACGCAGCGTCGATAGGCCACCGGGATGGCCAGGAAGACGAGCCAGATATGGGCGTAGCGCTGCAACTCTTCGGACCACGAAAGCGAGAGATTGAGAACAAAGCGGTTAAAGATTTGCAGTCCGCCGATGGCCACCATCGCCAGCAGCAAAACCACCAGCGCCGATTCAACGGCACGATCGAACAGTTTGAACATGGGGTTGGAGCGCCTGTAGTCAAAGAGTTGCGCACGGCTATTGCGACGCGCTGGAAAACGCGCCTGCTCGCGTGCGGCGGGCAGGCGCGGCGCAGGTCAGCCGAAGCTTAGCGCGCGGCCTGGATCTGGCCGAGCAGGTCGCTGGCGCCGAGTTCCTTGGCCAGATCGCCTTGCAGCTTGGTCGCCGCCGGCATGATCGACGA
>JBBRXI010000093.1:0-7984 GCA_038248575.1 Burkholderiales bacterium
CTTGACGAGACCAGAGGCCGCCTTAAGAATCGCCGCTTGCTTGAGCGTGAGTTCGGCGACGCTCTCCGGGCTCTGCCGCCATTTGAGATCGGGGTTGCGGCGCAACGTTCCGAGCCCTGAGCACGGCGCGTCGACCAGCACGCGATCGAGTTTGCCGGCCAGCCGTTTGATCTTGATGTCGTTCTCCGACTCGATGCGCGCCGGATGGACGTTCGAGAGGCCCGAACGCGCGAGTCGCGGTTTGAGCTTGGCGAGGCGCTTTTCGGCGACGTCGAAGGCGTACAAGCGGCCCTGCGAGCGCATCAGCGCGCCGAGCAGCAACGTCTTGCCGCCAGCGCCGGCGCAAAAGTCGGCGACCATCTCGCCACGCTTGGGCTGCAGGAGGTAGCCGAGCAACTGGCTGCCCTCGTCCTGGACTTCGAAACTGCCGTCGACGAACAAGGGATGGCTGGCGAGCGCCGGCTTGCCAGCCAGACGAACGGCCAGCGGCGAATAACGGCCGGGCTCGGCACCAAGGCCGTCGGCGGCAAGGCGCGCGAGCACTGCGGCGCGATCGGTCTTCATGGTGTTGACGCGCAGGTCGAGCGGTGCCGACTGGTTGAGCGCCACCGCCAGTGCTTCGAGTTCGGGGGCGGCAAACTGTGCACTGAGCGCCGCGTAGAGCCAGTCGGGAAGGTCGACGCGTACCGCCGGCGGCAAGTCTTCGGGCTTGATCGCCTTGGCCTGTGCCAGCCACTTGCCCTCGGCCTCGTGCAGGACGAGGTCGAGTTCGCGTCGGTTGAGGCCATGCACCGTGGCCAGTGCGGCGAGCAGCAAACGGCGCGAGGTGACGTCGCCCAGGCAGCGCGCCGACAGGCTGCGTTTTCGGCGCAGCACCGAATAAACGAGTTCGGCGATAAAGCCGCGGTCGGCATGGCCGAGTTCGCGATGTTGGCGAAAATAGCGCGAAACGACGAGCTCGGCCGGAAAAGTCGAGCGCAGCAATTCGGCGAGCAGCGCTTCACTATGGTTGAAAAGGGCAGGCGTAAAACGCATTAAGGTGGACTCATTGGCTCAGTTGAATTTGGGTGGCGACCTGGACAAAGCTATCGCCCTTGGCGTCAAGGTAGCGAATCTTAACCGGCAACAGCAGATAATCGTAAGCCAGCCAGAGTTCAGTGGTGTTTTCGCCCGGCGCGCGCAGGTGCAGCGTGCGCAGCGAACCGGCGGGGAGATCGATCTGCTCGTCGCCGAGAACCTGGAGGCGGTAGATGCCGTATTTCTTGCCGGTAACGATGGGCAGCGTGCTGCCGGAATGCAAATCGGGCAGGAAGCCGAGCTGGTAGTTGAACGACAGCAGGTCCTGGGCGCCGGGCGCCACCGCCTGTTCGGCACGCCCGCCAATGCGCACGGTCATGCGCTCCCAGTCAAAGGCGGCGTTTTCACGCGTCGGGTGCCCGTCGCGGACAACGGCGAAGCTCTCGGGGCGCAGGCCGGCGGCGGTCAGCGTGCCACGGCTGTCCATCTCCAGACGCAGGGACTTGAAAAGCCAGACAATGCCGGTCGTTTCGACGACCGAATGCAAACGGTAGCGGCCGTCTTCGATCTGCCAGTCGTGCTCGGCGTAACCGATCTCGAAATTTGAATCGCCGCGGTCGACGCGGTAACGAATGCGCATGCGCCGCGGCAGGCGGGGCTCGGCGGGCGGGGCCGGCTGCGCTGCGGCGGTGAGCGTCGGTGCGGTCGCGACGAGCGGCGCGGTTGGCGACAGCGCAATCGCCTCGGGCGACAGTTCCGGCTCACTCGCCAGCGCTGCGGAGGTCCCGGGAACGCTCAGCACCGGTGTCTCGCTCGCCGATTTCGGGGCACCCGACGTGCGCCGCCGCTGCGCCGTTTTGGGCTTGACGGTGGGTGGCCGCGCGGCCGCTGGCGCGGGCTCGACGTCCGCCGGAGGTCGCCACAGCGGCCGCAGTTCGGCGAGCAGCGGCACGGTTTCCGGCTCGGTCGCAAGGTCGAAATCCGGACCAAAAAGCAACGTCGCATGAATGCCGAGCGACGCAACGACGGCCAGGATCAGCGCGAACGGCATGCTGTCTCAGGTTGGCGCGCGCAACGCTGGCGAAATGAGCGCAGCGGTCCCGTCCTGCGGCGCCCCGAGTGCAACGCCTTCGACCCGCTCGCCGCAAAGGCGAAAGCGCCCTTCGACGAACCAGCGCACGGCAAGCGGATAAACGCGATGCTCCTGAACGAGAACGCGCGCCGCGAGGCTCGTCTCGTCGTCGCCATCGAGCACCGGCACCGCGGCCTGGACGATGATCGGCCCGTGATCGACAAGCGGCGTCACGAAGTGCACCGTGCAGCCATGCACGCGAACGCCTTCGGCGAGGGCCCGCCGGTGCGTATGCAGACCGGGAAACGCGGGCAACAGCGAGGGATGGATATTGATCAGCCGTCCGGCAAAATGGCGGACGAAGTCTTCACTCAAAAGACGCATGAAGCCGGCGAGAACGACAAGATCGGGAGAAAATTCGTCGATCGCCGCGGCGAGGGTGGCATCGAACGCGGCGCGGCTCGCGAACTCGCGGTGGTCGACGACGCGCGTCACGACGCCTTTTGCCGCGGCGCTCGGCAGGCCGGCGGCGTCCGCACGGTTCGAGATAACGGCGGCGACGCGCACGGCGAGCGCGCCGCTCGCGACGGCTTCGAGCAGTGCGTCCATATTGCTGCCGCGGCCCGAAATCAGGATGACGATCGTGGCCATCGCTTCAGCGAATGCCCAAGGCGCCGACCGGAAGGAAAACCGCGGTCATGATGCTTTGCGTCAGGCGCGTAACGGTGCGGCCCTTCTTGTCGGCGACGACCGTCGACAAAAAATCGAGCAGCCCGATGAGGCGACCGAACTCGCGTTCGAAACTCAAATTCGGGTTGCTGGCGTCAAGTTCGTTGGAGAGCAGCAGCGGCGCGCCGGCGGCGTTCTTCGTCGACGCCATTTTCCAGATCGCGATCTCGATGTTGCGCGCGCAGTTGTAAAGCTTCTGCTCGTTCAAATCGTCAAACGCGTAAAAATCGTCCTTGTTTTCGAACGCTGCGCCGACCATGCCGAGCAGGCCGGCGGTCAGTCCAAGGACGCGGTCGCCCTGATAATCGGGTGAGAACGCGAGGAGCACGGCGGCGCCCTCGCGCCGCCCTTCAAGCTCGGCGAAATCGACGCGGCCCGAAAACAACCGGGCGAGCGCCGCTTCGCTGCTCGCCTGTCCGCCCTTGCGCCATTCGCGCGGATTGCGTTTATAGAGTTTTTCGGCGATTCGCCGCAGTCCGGCACCGACTTCGGCGCGGTTCGCGTCGATGACGCGGTCGATTTCGGTCTTGGCCAGATAGCGCGGGTCGAAGCGGGTTTCGCGCTGACCGTCCGAACCGACGCGCATCGCGCACGCCGACAGCACGAGCGCGCTCAGCAGAACGCAACGGGGCATCAGGCGACCGGCCATGCGGCACTCATACTACGGTGCCGCGTTGGCGCCACCAGGCGACGAGCAGCGGAAGCAGCGAAACGACGATGATCGCGACGATCATCAGCGAGAGGTTCTGCTGCACCCAGGGCAGGTTGCCGAAGATGAAGCCGGCGAGGGTCAGCGAAACGACCCAGGCCAGCGCGCCGGCGAGGTTGAAAACCATAAAGCGCGGATAGCTCATCGCGCCGATACCGGCGACAAAGGGCGCGAAAGTCCGGAACAGCGGCAGGAAGCGTGAGATGACGAGCGCCTTGCCCCCGTGCCGCTCGTAGAAGGCGTGCGTTTTTTCGAGCGCTGCGTGATTGAAGAATCGCGAGTTTTCCCATTGGAAGACGCGGGGTCCGAGAAAGCGTCCGATCTGGTAGTTGAGCGAGTTGCCGAGCACCGCCGCGGCGATGAGCACGGCAATCAGGACGCCGAGGTCCATTCCGCCGAGTGCGGCGAGCGCGCCGGCGACGAAGAGCAGCGAATCCCCGGGCAGAAACGGCGTGACGACAAAGCCGGTCTCACTGAAAATGATGGCGAAGAGGATCGCGTAGACCCAGGCGCCGTACTGCTGCACGAGCAGCGCAAGGTGCTTGTCAAGATGTAACGCGACGTCAATCAAAAACGAGATGAATTCCATCTTCGAGCCAAGCCGATGCAAAGCCACGATTGTACCGGAAGCCGGGCGGCGAACGCGCCTTGGTCCGACCGCGAAAGCCCACCGCAGAGGCGCAGAGGCGCAGAGATTACGCAGAGAAAGCGAGATGTCGTGCCGGACATGCCCGTTGCCATTCTCTGCGATCCCTGCGCGCCTTGCGGTGGTCTCTACGCATCCGGGCAAACTGCCGCGGGCCGGTATAATCGCCGCATGCCGCCGATCCACCTCCTGCCCGACCTCTTGATCAGCCAGATCGCCGCCGGCGAAGTGGTCGAACGCCCGGCCTCGGTGCTCAAGGAACTGCTCGAAAATGCGCTCGACGCGGGCAGCACGGCGATCCAGATACAGCTCGAGGAAGGCGGCGTCAAGCTGATCCGCGTTGCCGACGACGGCTGCGGCATCGCGCAGGCCGAATTGCCGCTCGCCCTCACCCGCCACGCAACGTCGAAAATCGCCTCGCTGGCCGACCTCGAACGCGTCGCGACGCTCGGTTTTCGCGGCGAAGCGTTAGCCTCGGTGGCTGCCGTCGCGCGCCTGACCCTGACCAGCCGGCAAAGCAGTGCGGCGCACGCCTGGCGGGTGCACGCCGAGGCCGGCGCTGCAGTCGAGCCGGCGGCGCTGGCCGCCGGCACCGTCGTCGAAATGCGCGACCTCTACTACAACACGCCGGCGCGCCGAAAATTTTTGAAATCCGAACCGACCGAATTCGCTCAGTGTGCGGACGCGGTAAAACGCATCGCGCTGGCGCATCCGGGCGTCGCCTTCACGCTCGCGCACAACGGTCGCGTCAGCCTGCATTTAGCGAAGAGCGACGCGCGCGGACGCGCCGCGGCAATTCTCGGCGATGATTTCCTTGCCGAGTCGCGCCAGTTCGACACCGGCGCCGGCGTGCTGCGCCTCTACGGTCATTGCGCACTACCGGCACATTCGCGTGCCCGCAGCGACGCGCAGTTTTGCTACGTGAACGGTCGCTTCGTGCGCGACAAGCTGCTCAGTCACGCGCTGCGCGAAGCCTACCGGGACTTGCTGCACGGCAGCCGCTATCCGGCCTACTGCGTCTTCCTCGATATCGACCCGGCGAGCGTCGACGTCAATGTGCACCCGGCGAAGACCGAGGTTCGCTTTCGCGACGCGCGCGCCGTCCATCAGTTCGTTTTTCACGCCGTCGAGCGGGCGCTCTCGGCGACGCTCGCGGCGCCACTGGACCGCCCCGCGGGTTCCTTCGCGACTGACGCCGACGGCGCGGCGCGCCCACCGGCCGCGGCACACACCACCGATCCGGCCGATGGCTCGCCGGCGGCCGGGTTTTCGGCGTATCGCCCGAATTGGGGAGCGGCGCGCCAAGGCTCGCTCGGCGTCGGCGCGCCGCCAAGCGCCGCCTATCTCGCCTTTAGCCGCTCGGCGCAGGGCGGCAGCGACGCGCCCGCCGCGCACGTTGACTTCCCGCCGCTCGGCTTTGCCCTGGCGCAGGTGCACGGCGTCTATATCCTCGCCGAGAACGCGCACGGCCTGGTCATCGTCGACATGCACGCGGCGCACGAGCGCATCCTCTACGAGAAGCTCAAACGCGCGCTCGACAGCCGCGCCGTTGCCGTCCAGACGCTGCTCATTCCGGCGGTGTTTGCCGCCGACGCGCTCGACGTCGCCGCTGCCGGGGATTACGGCGCGGCGCTACGCGAGATTGGCTTCGATCTCGCGCCACTGGGCCCGACGCAGCTCGCCGTGCGCGGCGTCCCGGCGCTGCTCCAGGCCGCCGACCCGGCGGCGCTGGCGCGCGCCCTGCTCAGCGAACTGCGCGAGCACGGCGTCAGCGAGTTGATGGCGGCCCGGCGCAACGAACTCCTGGCGACGATGGCCTGCCACGGCGCGGTGCGCGCCCGGCGCATCCTCGCGCTGCCCGAAATGAACGCGCTGCTGCGCCAGATGGAAGAAACCGAGCGCGCCGACCAGTGCAACCACGGCCGGCCGACGTGGACGCAACTGTCGATGGGCGATCTCGATCGGCTCTTTCTGCGCGGCCGCTGATGAGCGCCGCGATGAACCGGCGGGCGATCCTCCTCATGGGGCCGACGGCGAGCGGCAAGACGGCGCTCGCCTTCGAGCTGCTGCGCCGTTTCCCGCTTGAGCTGGTGAGCGTCGACTCGGCGCAGGTCTTCCGCGACATGGACGTCGGCACGGCCAAACCCGATGCGGCGACGCTGGCCGCGTTTCCGCACCATCTGATCGATTTGATCGACCCCGAGCAGGTCTACTCGGCGGCGCGCTTTCGTGACGACGCGTTGGCGGTCATGGCTCAGATCGGCGCACGCGGAAAAGTGCCGCTGCTCGTCGGCGGCACGATGCTCTACTTCAAGGCGCTGATCGAAGGACTCGCCGACCTGCCGCAAGCCGACGCCGCGGTGCGCGCGGCGCTCGACGCCGAGGCTGCAGAGCGCGGCTGGCCGGCGCTGCATGCCGAGCTCGCCCGGATCGACCCGCGAACGGCCGCCCGCCTGTCGCCTGCCGACGCCCAGCGCGTCCAGCGTGCGCTTGAAGTTTTCCGCCTCAGCGGCCGCCCGATGTCGGCGCTGCTCGACGAAGGCGTGCCGCACAAGGCGCCTTACGACTTTGTCGCACTCGGCCTGCTGCCTGGCGAACGCAGCGTGCTGCACGCGCGCATCGCCGAGCGCTTTGACGCGATGATCGAAGCCGGGCTTGAAGACGAAGTTGCCGCATTGCGCAAAAAATACCAGCTCCACGCCGACTTGCCGTCGATGCGCTGCGTCGGTTACCGGCAGGTCTGGCAGGCACAGGACGGACTCATTGCCCGTGGCGAAATGCGCGAGCGCGGCATCTACGCCACGCGCCAGCTCGCCAAACGACAAATCACCTGGCTCGCCAACAGCCTGCGACCCGAGACCTTCGATTGTCTGGCGCCGGACCTCGTCGCCCAGGTCATCCGACGCGTCGACGACGCATTGGGCCCCATCTGACCGGGGCTTTCGCCGGCGCAACTAAAAAGCCCATGCTTTGCTGGCATGGGCTTTGGGGACTTCGACTCCGGCACACCAGGCCAGAGTGATCGGCTATTCGCCGTTATGGTTCTACTCAGTCATCCTTGAAGAGCGTTTGGTGGAAATCGCCATAAAGTCTCCGGAAGCACGGTTTAAAACACCAACGCGCCGGATTCACCGCAGATCAGGCACAGCTCCACTATAGCCGTTGGCAGCCAGAAAGCCAGACCGAAATCAAATTGCCTTGACCGTCACTGTCTGGGCAGCTAAATGGGCGCCCGACCGCACTGCCTGGACGAACCCTCATGGCAAAAACAAAACCGTTCTACCAGGCCGACAGCTACCGTGGCGAAGACAGCGGCGGCTACCTTGTTAACCGCCTCGCGCAGAGCGTCGCGCTTCCTGATCCGGGAGCTCACCGAGGCGCATCCGGTCGTCAATCTCTCGCTGTTTACCCGGCGCAATTTCACCGTCGGTGCGCTGGCGCTCGCGCTCGGTTACGGAACGTTTTTCGGCAACGCCGTTCTGCTGCGGCTCTGGCTCCAGCAGTCGGCGCGAGTGTAGCCACCCACCAGGCGCTCGCCGCCTCGTCGGCGAGCAGACTCACTCGCGAACAGGAGCTCGCGCTGATCAACCGGATGGTCGACGAGCCGGCTTTCATGGCGAGCGCCAACGACATTTTTGCCGCCTCATCGGGCGTCTTCCTCGTGCTCATCGGCGTTGTCTGGCTGGCCCGACCGGCGCGCCCGGGTACGCCAGTCGATACGGGCGGCGCGCACTGATCGCTGGCGATTCAAGCTTTGCCCAAAACGGTCGATAGAGGCTAACGCAAACGTGAGGAAAAGGTCATGAGAATC
>JBBRXI010000094.1:0-7932 GCA_038248575.1 Burkholderiales bacterium
AGATCGAGCCGCACGATGCGCTGGCCGAGCTGTTTGACGCTTTCGCCCGCGCCAACACCATCCTTGTCGATCTTGACCGCGATCTCTGGGGCTACATCTCGCTCGGCTATTTCAAGCAGAAGCTTAAAGCCGGCGAAATCGGCTCGTCGACGATGCCGCACAAGGTCAATCCGATCGATTTCGAGAACTCCGAAGGCAATCTGGGTCTGGCCAATGCGCTGCTCAAGCACCTGGCCGAAAAACTGCCGATTTCGCGCTGGCAGCGCGACCTGACCGACTCGACGGTGCTGCGCAACATGGGTGTCGCGCTCGGCTATACGCTGCTCGGCTACGACTCGTTGTGGCGCGGGCTGAACAAACTTGAGGCCAATCCAGAGTGCCTGCGCAAGGATCTGGACGCCAACTGGGAAGTGCTCGCCGAGCCGATCCAGACGGTGATGCGCCGCTACGGTATTGCCAATCCCTACGAAAAGCTCAAAGAGCTGACGCGCGGCAACCGCATTTCGCGCGAAGGCATGCAGGTTTTCGTCGCCTCGCTCGAAATCCCGCAGACGGCAAAAGACGCGCTGTTGCAGCTGACGCCGTGGGATTACACCGGCAAGGCGGGCGAACTTGCACGTCGGATCTGAACGAAGAAAGGACCCATCGCTTGACGCAATTTTCCGACAACCTCAAGAAGCTTCCGGGAATCTCGCATCTCGCAGCGCTCAATCTGCTCGATGCGCAAGGCGAGATCATCGCCGTGATCGAGAACAAGCCCGGTAGTCAGGGCTCGCTTGCCGTCTATAACCACCTCGCGCAAACTTTCGGGGCGATCACCCCCGAGGCGGCGCGCAAAGGTCTCGATCTATTTGCCGAGCATGCCGACGAGGCGCGCGCGCACCCGGGCAAACATCCGAATATCGACCGGCTGCTCGCGCTGATCGAAGATAAAAAGACGCTGCGCATCAAGCATCTGTTTTCGTTCTGAGCGTGCAACTTCTGTCGTCTTCCAATTGACTAAACACGCGTCGGCTGGCTTGGGTGGGATGACTGCACGTCGATGGAAAATGGTTTCGGTTTTCTGATTTGTCCGGTGTCCGGTGTTCAACTACAACAGAGAGATAACCATGAAAAAAACCGTTGTTGCGTTTGTCGCCATAGCCTTTGTCGGCGCCGCCTTTGCCCAGCAATCGCTCAAGCCCGAGGACGCCATCAAGTACCGCAAGGCGGCGATGAACTATCAGTCGTGGAACATGAGCCGGATCAAGGCCAACGTCGAGGGCGATTTCAACAAGGATCAGGTCGTTGTGGCGGCCAACGCAATTGCCGCCATCGCCAATTCACGAAGTGGCGAGCTGTTTATTCCCGGCACCGACACCAGCGCCATGGGCGACAAGACTCGCCTCAAGCCCGAGTATTTTCAGCAGCCTGACAAGGCGCGCGAGGTGGCGATGAACTACCTGCGCGAAACGAACGAGCTGGCCAGGGTCGCGGCAAGCGGCGACGCCGCGGCGGTCAAGGCGCAGTTCGGCAAGACCGGCGGCACCTGCAAAGGCTGCCACGATCTTTTCCAGAGCAAGTAAGCCTGGCCGGTCGGCGCCGTTTCGCCGTCCCTGATAAAAAAGCGCACCGGATTCCGGTGCGCCGTTGGTGCGCCCAGGCCCCAGGCCTGGCGGGATCGGCGCTAAATGAGGATGAGGCGCAGGATATAAACGACGGTGATCCCGACGACGCCCTGCACCAGCGTGCCGAGCGTCTGGCACTTGTAGGCGAGGTCCACTTTCAGGCCGGAGAATTGCGAGACAACCCAGAAGTAGGAATCGTTGGCGTGCGAGACGACCATTGCCCCGCAACCGACCGCCATCGTCGCCAGCACGGCGCCCATCGGGCTCGCCAGCCCGAGCGAATCGAGCAGCGGATAAACGATGGCCGACGTCGTGATCAGCGAAACGGTCGATGATCCCTGTGCAGTCTTCAATGCCGCGGCAATCACGAAGGGCAGGAAAATGCCGAGATTGAAGACGGCGAGACTGGTGCCGAGATAGGCGGCAATCTTGCTCGCCGCGAGCAGCGCACCGAGAGAACCGCCAGCCGCTGTAATCATGATGATCGCTGCCGAATCCTTGAGGCCCTGACCGACCCATCCCGACAGCACCTCTTCGTCGCGTTTGGGCGCCAGCATGAAGATGCAGACGACAAGAGAGATCAGCAAGGCATTCATCGGCATGCCGATGAAATCGAACAGCGCTTTGGCTGTGCCATTGCCAAAAGGCAGTGCCGGGAAATCGGCGATCGATCTTAAGGCGATGAGAACGATGGGCAGAAGCAAGGGCAGGAACGAAGCCGACGGGCTCGGCAAAGTCTTGAATTGCTCAAGAAGTTCTTCGTAGCTCAGCGAACTCTCGGCGATGACCTCGTACTGGCTGGCGAATTTGACCGCCCACAGGTAGCCGGCCGCGGCGACCGGTATCGCCACCAGCAGGCCAACGACAATTACCATGCCGAGATCGGCATGCAGGTTGTTCGCCGCCGCGATCGGACCCGGCGTCGGCGGGACCAAAGTATGCGTTGCGTATAACCCGGTTGACAGCGCCGTGGCCATGACGGCCATCGACACCCCGGATTTTTTTGACAGCGACTTGTTCAACGCCGACAGGATGACAAAACCGGAATCGCAAAAAACGGGAATCGAAGTGATATAGCCGATGATGCTCATGGCCAGCGCCGGACGCTTGGGTCCGACCAGTTTCAGCACCGTTTCGGCCATGGTCAGCGCGGCGCCGGTCCGCTCGAGAAAAACGCCGATGATGGTTCCGGCGATGATTACGATGCCGATATTTTCGGCCGTGCTGCCGAAACCTTTCATGATCAGTTTGGTGACTTCGATCGGGTTAATGCCGGCGGCCAGGCCGACAAAAAATGCGGCGGCGAGCAGCGCGAGAAAGGCGTGCACCTTGAACCTGGAAATCAGCACGACAATTCCGACGATGGCGACGGCGAGAATAACGAGCAGCATGGGTCCCTGTACCATTACCTGTCCTCCCTATAATAATTGGCCTGCAAAAAGACCCAGCACCTGACGACGCTGAGTCTGACAACGATTACCAAACTGGCCGCGCCGCTTTGATGATCCGGCACAGACGTAGCGCACCGGCTTCGATGAGCGCGTCCCCGGCGCTCATGCATTCGTCGAGCGTCATCGGATTGTCGCAGATGCTGATCACCGCGTCGATGCCTTGCTCGAGTACGTCATCGGCGCCTTCGCCGAGACCGCCCGACAAGCAGAAGACCGGAACCGCGAAGCGCTTGGCGACTTTGGCGACGCCGACCGGCGCCTTGCCGTAGGCGGTCTGGAAGTCGGTTCGCCCTTCGCCGGTAATGACAAAGGCCGCTTCCTTGACGACATCGGCAAAACCGACGGCATCGAGAACGATCTCCACGCCAGGTTTGAGTTTCGCCGCCGTGAAAAACATCAGTCCGGCGCCGAGGCCTCCGGCGGCGCCGGCGCCCGACAACTCGGCCACATCGCGGCCCGTCGTCCGGCGCGCACACGCCGCAAAGTGGGCGAGCGCCGCGTCGAGTTCGCCGACCATCGCCGGCGTTGCGCCTTTTTGCGGGCCGAAAACCGCCGAAGCGCCGCGCGGACCGCACAAGGGATTGTCCACGTCGCAGGCGACGGTGATCTCGGTTTCGAGCAGGCGTGCATCGAGTTTGCTGACATCGATTCGTTCGAGCCGAATCAGCGCCGCGCCCCCTTCGGCAAGGTCTTTGCCATCCTCGCCAATGAAACGCGCACCGAAGGCGCGCGCCATCCCGGTGCCGCCGTCGTTGGTTGCGCTACCGCCGATGCCGATGATGATTTTGCGCAGACCGGCGTCGAGCGCGGCGCGCATCAACTCGCCGGTGCCGAAGGTCGTTGCCACGAGCGGATTGCGTTTTTCCTTGGCAACGAGCGGCAGGCCCGACGCCGCGGCCATTTCTATAACCGCTGTCTGGCCGTCGCCGAGAATGCCCCACTGCGCGCTAATCCGCTCGCCGAACGGTCCGCTGACCTCGGTCTGGCGCAATTGGCCGCCGGTCGCCGTAACCAGCGCTTCGACCGTTCCTTCGCCGCCGTCGGCGATCGGAACCTTGCGCACGTCGGCGCCGGGGAAAATCTGCAAAATTCCGCGTTCCATCGCCTGCGCGACGCCCAGTGCGGAAACGCTGCCCTTGTAAGAATCCGGTGCGACGACGATACGCAAGATGGCTCCCCTTTGCTTTGAATTGACTCTGGCAAGGATACGCTTTTCCCTTGCTTGTCCAAAGGGTATTTTGCGCCTGGCATAGACGCGCTGGCGCCCACTACCAGACGGCGGGCGGAGCGACAGAGGTTGGCGGAGGCTGCGCTATGTGGATCCACGCCCCGGATGCGCCATAGACCGCAGCGCCGGCGATGAGCAGTGCGACGAGCAGAGCGATGGGGCCTCCGCCGCTGGCCGATTCGCCTTCCCCGGGCTCGACCTCTTTCCAGCCGGTGACCATCGGTGCGACGAGTTTGTCTTTCTTGACGAAGGTGTAGAAAGCGATCGCTGCGATATGCAGCACGACCATGGCGATCAGGAAATTGATCGAGAAGGTATGGATGCCGGTGAGCCGGTCGCTTAAATCCTTATAGACCAGGCGAGAGAGCGGACCGCTGAAGGCGATGTCGTCGTTGGCAAAAAGACCGGTGGAGAACTGAACGACGATCAGCGCGAGGAGGGCAATGACCGAGAAAGCGCCAAGCGGATTATGGCCGACGCCGCGCCACTGCCCGCGCAAGTACGCGCGCAGCGATGTGTGCGTCGGCAGGAAACTGGCAAAACGCGCATGCGTCGAGCCAATCAGGCCCCAGACGAGGCGAAAGACGATCAGGCCCATGATGGCCAGGCCGATGCGGCCATGCCAATCGATCGCGCCGATTTTTGCGCTGATGACGGCGGCAACGACGAGCACGACGAGTGCCCAGTGCACGATTCGCGTCGGCAGGTCCCATATCACAATGCGTCGGACAGTCATGTCATTCTCCTTGGCAGCATTAACGCAAACGGGCGCCGATCAGGCGCCCGTCAGGGAAACAGTCGGTCGGCTCCGCGTTCAGACGACGGCGCCGTCCTCGTTGGCGCCTTCGATCTTCTTCTTCGGCTGGATGAAATGCTCGCGCGAGACGCCGAGCCACATGGCCAGCGGGCTGGCGACGAGGACCGACGAATAGATGCCGAAGCAGATGCCGATGGTCAGCGCCAGCGCGAAGTAGTGCAGCGTCGCGCCGCCGAAGAGCAGCATCGAGAGCACCATCAACTGGGTCGAGCCGTGCGTGATGATGGTGCGCGAGATGGTGCTGGTGATGGCGTGGTCGAGCACCTGCGGCGTCGTCAGCCCGCGCACCTTTTTGAACGTTTCGCGCACGCGGTCGAAGACAACGACCGATTCGTTGACCGAGTAACCGAGCACGGCGAGCACCGCGGCGAGCACCGAGAGCGAGAACTCCCACTGGAAGAACGCGAAGAAACCGAGAATGATGACGACGTCGTGCAGGTTGGCGATGATCGCCGACACGGCAAAGCGCCACTCGAAGCGCAGCGAGAGGTAGACGACGATGCCCAGGATGACGAGGAGCAGTGCCAGCGCCCCGTTTTCGGCAAGTTCCTTGCCGACCTGCGGGCCGACGAACTCGACGCGGCGGAGCGTTGCCCCGGGCGCTTCGGCGTTGAGTACGACCATGACCGCTTCGCCTATTTTTGCCGAACTTTGCTCGGCTTTTAGCGGCAGGCGGATCATGACGTCCCGGCTCGAACCGAAGTTCTGCACGGCGAGATCGGTATACCCGGCCTTGTCGAGCCCCTTACGGATCTGTTCGAGATTGGCCACTTGCGCGTAGTTCACCTCGATCAGCGTGCCGCCGGTGAACTCGACCGAAAGATGCAGGCCGTGCGTAAACAGAAAGAGGACCGAGAGCAGGAAGGTGATCAGCGAGATGACATTGAAGGTCAGCGCATGGCGCATGAACGGGATGTCTTTTTTGATGCGGAAAAATTCCATCTTCGTGCGTCCTTAATTGGCCTGGGTGGCTGCCGTGCTGTTGCCCGGCTTCCAGATCTGGCCGATGGCCAGCGAGTCGAGTTTGCGGCGACGGCCGTAAATCAGGTTGATCATCGCGCGCGAGACGACGACGGCGGAGAACAGCGAGGTCAGAATGCCGAGGCAGTGCACAACGGCGAAACCGCGTATCGGCCCGGTGCCGAAGATGAGCAGCGCAATGCCGGCGATCAGCGTCGTGATGTTCGAATCGATGATCGTGCCGAAGGCGCGGTCGTAGCCGGTATGGATCGCCGCCTGCGGCGTTGCGCCGTTGCGTAGCTCCTCGCGGATGCGTTCGTTGATCAGCACGTTGGCGTCGATCGCCATGCCGAGCGCCAGTGCGATGGCAGCGATGCCCGGCAAGGTCAGCGTCGCCTGGAGCATCGAGAGCAGGGCGATCAGGAAGAGCACGTTGGCGGCGAGGCAAATGACGGAAACGAGGCCGAACAGCATGTAATACATGATCATGAAGACCGAAATCGCGGCAAAGCCCCACATCGTCGAGTGGAACCCCTTCTGAATATTCTCGGCGCCGAGGCTCGGGCCGATCGTGCGTTCCTCGATGATCTCCATCGGCGCGGCGAGCGAACCGGCGCGCAGGAGCAGCGCCGTGTCGTTGGCTTCGGTGGTGCTCATGCTGCCCGAGATTTGCACGCGGCCGCCGCCAATTTCGGTGCGGATGACCGGCGCGGTGACGACTTCGCCCTTGCCTTTCTCGATGAGCAGGATGGCCATGCGCTTGCCGACGCTCTCGCGCGTGATTTCCTTGAAGATGCGCGAACCGGCCGAATCGAGACTGAGATGCACTGCCGGTTCCTGCGTCTGGTTGTCGAAACCGGCCTGCGCGTCGGTCAGCCGATCGCCGGTCAGCACGACTTGTTTCCTGACCAGCAACGGCCGCCCGCCCCGCTCGACGTAGAGTTCGGTGCCGAAGGGCACCTGTCCGGCCTGCGCCGCTTCAAGCGCGCCCGGCGTGTCGTCGACCATGCGGATTTCGAGCGTCGCCGTGCGGCCGAGAATGTCCTTGGCCTTGGCCGTGTCCTGGACGCCCGGCAACTGAACGACGATGCGGTCGGCGCCCTGTTGCGCGATCACCGGCTCGGCGACGCCCAGTTCGTTGATCCGGTTGTGCAGCGTACCCATGTTCTGTTTGACGGCAGATTCCTGGATGCGCTTCAACGCCGCCGGTTTGAGCGTGGCGAAGAGGCGCAGGTCGCTGCCCTCGCCCTGATCGGTGAGCAGCAGGTCGGGCTGATTGTCTTCGAGCACGACGCGCGCCTTGCTGCGCGTCTCTTCGTCACGGAAACGGATGACGATGCGCTCGCCTTCGCGGCCGATGCCGCCGTGGCGGATCGTCTTGTCGCGCATCAGGCTGCGCAGGTCGGCACTGATCGAATCGAGGCGCTTGGTGAGCGCACCCTTCATGTCGACCTGGAGCAGGAAATGCACGCCGCCGCGCAGGTCGAGGCCAAGATACATCGGCAAGGCGTTCAGCTTGGTCAGCCACTGTGGCGAGCTCGACAGCAGATTGAGTGCAACGACGTACTGCGGGTCGGTAGCGTCGGGGTTGAACTGCTTTTCGAGCAGGTCCCTGGCCTTGAGTTGATCGTCGGTGCTTGTGAGCCTGACCTTGACGCCGTTCACATCGAGGAAGGTTCCGCTACTCGCGACGGCGGCGTTCCTGAGCGTCGTCTCGACGCGCTCCATGGTCCGCGTGTCGACCTTTATCGTCGCCTTGGCGCTCGATACTTGAACCGCCGGCGATTCGCCGAAGAAATTCGGCAGCGTGTAAATGAAGCCGATCACCAGGGCCAGCGCGACGATGATGTATTTCCAGAGCGGGTAGCG
>JBBRXI010000095.1:0-7928 GCA_038248575.1 Burkholderiales bacterium
CTGCTCTCGCGCATCACCCGCCGTTCCCGCGACCAGCTCGGGTTGGCCGTCGGCATGGGCGTTTTCGCGCAGGTCAAGACCGTCGTCGTCAGGCAAAGCCGGGGTTAGGATCTCTGCCGTTGCGCAATCGTCGCGGCATATACGCGTAACGCGGTCGGCGGCCGCGGCTTGTACACTGCCCATTGCGCAGCGCTGTCTTTCGGCGGCGGCGAAAGTGGCTCGAAATCAGTTGTCCGCTGAACACAACCTCGAGCCCTGGCACCGCCTGCGGTCGGGTGACGCACCGGGTTGTATACCGCATGGCGCTGGCCCCGTCGAATACTCACCCTTTCTCGTCGCCGCCGCCTAAAATGGCCGTTCGAATTCCCGAAGCGCTGAACGATGCCGGATAAACAATGGACGCTGGGCGCCAAACTGGCGATGGTCGGTGCGCCCTTCCTGCTCCTCGTCGTGCTGTCGACGGCGGCGACGCTGTGGGTTTCGTGGCAACTTGACGGCGGCGCCGCCGCAGTTAACGAGGCGGGTCGGCTGCGCATGCAGACGTATCGGATGTCGCTGTCGGTCGGCCTCGGCGAGACCGCCGCTTTGCCCGCCCAGATCGCCGAATATGAGCAGAGCCTCGCGCTGTTGCGCCGCGGCGATCCCGAGCGGCCGCTGTTTGTCCCGTGGGATGACGGCGTGCGCCAACAATTTGAACACGTCGCGCGCAAGTGGTCGATCTACCGCGCGCGCTGGCTGGAGAGCCGGCCGGCGACGCCAGACAATCTGCGCGCCGATACCGCAGACTTCGTCGCCGAGATCGATGCGCTGGTCGTCGCCATCGAATCGCGTCTGGCGCACCAAACGTCGTTGCTGCATCTGCTGCAACTGTCGGCCCTGGCGCTGGCCGTCGTCGTCACGCTGATCCTCGTCTACACCGGCTATGACTTCGTCCTCGAGCCGGTCGGACAACTCAAGCACGCCATCGAGCGAATCCAGCAGGGCAATTTCGACGCGCGCGTCGATCACGCCAGCAGCGACGAATTCGGCACCCTGGCCCGGGGTTTCAACGGCATGGCTGACCATCTGCAGTCGATGTACCGCAACCTCGAACACAAGGTCGCCGAAAAAACCAGCGAACTCGAAGAAAAAAAAGAGCGGCTCGAGGGCCTTTACGAAGTCAGCGCGCTGATCGCCAACGCGACCACGCTCGACGATCTGGCACAGGGCTTCGTCAAAAGCGTTGCACGTATCGCGCACGCCGACGGCGTTACCGTGCGCTGGTCGAACGAGGCCAACCGGCGCTTCCTGATGCTCGCCGCGCAGGGCATGCCGCAAGCGCTGATCGACGCCGAGCAGTGCATCGAGGAAGGCAACTGTCATTGCGGCGTCGCGCTTGCCGAACCGGGCGTGCGCGTCGTTGCCATCCAGGCCGACACCGCCTTGGCTTCGAACCTGCGGCCGCTGTCGTGCGCCAAGGCCGGTTTCAGAACGGTGATCAACGTTCCGGTGCGCCTGCACGAACGCCTGATGGGTGAGTTCGATCTGTTTTTCAACGCCAGCGTCAATCCGACGCCGGCGCTGCGTTCGCTGCTCGAAGCGCTCGGCAGTCATCTGGCGAGCGCGATGGAAAACCTGCGTCTGAACGCGCTCGAAAAGGAAGCCGCTGTCGCCCAGGAGCGCGTCTACATCGCGCGCGAGCTCCACGATTCGATCGCCCAGTCGCTGGCCTTCATCAAGATCCAGGTGCAATTGATGCGCGACGCGCTGCGCTCGGGCGACGCCGTCGAGATCGAGCAGGTTCTCGACGAAATCGATACCGGCGTCCGCGAGAGCTACGGCGACGTGCGCGAGCTGCTGCTGCATTTCCGCACGCGCGCCAACGTCGAGGACATCGAGCCGGCGCTGGCGACGACCTTGCGCAAATTCGAACACCAGAGCGGCGTCCGTACCCTGCTGTCGATGCACGGCCAAGGCATGCCGCTCTCGCCCGACCGCCAGATCCAGGTGCTGCATATCGTCCAGGAAGCCCTGTCCAACGTCCGCAAACACGCCCGCGCCGGGCAGGTCAGCCTCGACGTCGAGCAGCACCCGGCGTGGCGCTTCGAAGTGCGCGACGACGGCGTCGGCTTTCAGCGCGACGACGAAGTCGACGAAACGCACGTCGGTCTGCGCATCATGAAAGAGCGGGCACAGCGCATGGGCGCCGAACTCGACATCGTCTCGAAGCCCGGATCCGGCACGACGATCGTCCTCACCTTGCCGCCGAATGCGGCGCCGATGGTCGCCACCGCTGAACCGGATAAGCGGAGTGCCGCGTCATGAACACGGCGACTCGACTGCCCGCTGCTCCGATACGTCTGCTCGTCGTCGACGACCACACGCTGTTTCGGCGCGGCCTGACGGCGCTGCTGTCGCGCGACCCGGCGGTCCAGGTCGTTGGTGACGCCGCCGATGCCGGCGAGGCGCTGCGCCGGGCGCAGGAGTTGCAACCCGATGTCATTCTGCTCGACAACCATCTGCCTGGCGTGAACGGTGTCGATGCGCTGCCGGCATTGCGCGAAGCGGCGCCCAACGCGCATATCCTGATGCTGACCGTCAGCGAAGACGCGGCCGATCTGGCGGCGGCGCTGCGCGGCGGCGCCGCCGGCTATCTGCTCAAGACGACCGAAGGCGACGCGCTGATCACGGCGATACAGCGCGCGATGCAGGGCGACAGCATCGTCGCCCCGGAGATGATGAACAAGCTCGTCGCCGCTTGCCGCGGCGCGGCGGCAATGCCGGCAGCCGACGGCGCCGCGCCGGCGCCGTCACCCTCGGCGCCGAAAACGGCGCATGCGGCGATCGCCAGCCTGTCGCCGCGCGAGCGCGAGATACTCATCGGCATCGTGCGCGGCGCCAGCAACAAGGAGATCGCCCGTCAGCATGGAATCGCCGAAACGACGGTCAAGATCCACGTGCAGCACGTCTTGCGCAAGCTGAACGTCGCCTCGCGTGTGCATGCCGCGGTGATCGCCGCCGAGAGCGGGTTGCTCTGAAATCGCCCGGGAAAAACGGCCGCCTGCACCGCCACGCCACCTAGTTCGAAAGAACGAGGTCGCGGCGCGCGGACTAGTTCCAATGAGTCGGCCGTATGCCTCCAAAGCAGGATGGCGCGGCGCGCGCGTATCTTTTAAATTGACGTCAGATAAACCCAGGGAGTTTATTTGACATGAGCAGAAAAACGCAGGGGCTGTCGGTACTTCTGGTCAGCACGCTGGCTTTCACGGTGTGCTTCATGGTCTGGATGATGTTCGGCGTGATCGGCATTCCGATCAAGAAAGCGCTCGAGCTCAACGCGACCGAATTCGGTCTGTTGACGGCTATGCCGGTGTTGACCGGATCGCTGGTTCGCGTCCCACTCGGGATCTGGACCGACAAGTACGGCGGTCGTATCGTTATGGCGTTATTGATGGCCGCCACGGTTCCGGCGATCTGGCTGATGAGCTATGCGACGGCGTACTGGCATTTCCTCGTCATCGGTCTTTTTGTCGGACTCGCCGGCGGCTCGTTTTCGGTCGGCACGCCCTACGTCGCGCGCTGGTTTCCGCGCCATCAGCAGGGCTTTGCGATGGGCATCTACGGCGCCGGCAATTCGGGGGCTGCGGTCAACAAGTTCCTCGCGCCGGGGCTCGTCGTCGCCTTCGGCTGGACCGTCGTGCCGACCGTGTACGCGGCGATCATGGCGGTGACCGTCGTCCTCTTCTGGCTGTTCAGCCACAGCGATCCGGCGCACCTTGTCGACAGCCGCGTCAAATTCAGCGATCAGCTCAAATCGCTCAAGGATCCGAAGGTCCTGAAATACTGCCAGTTCTACAGCATCGTCTTTGGCGGCTACGTCGCGCTCTCGCTGTGGATGGTCCAGTACTACGTCGGCGAATTCGGCCTCGACCTGCGCAGCGCGGCGCTGCTTGCCGCCTGCTTCTCGCTGCCCGGCGGCGTGCTGCGCGCCGTCGGCGGCTGGATGTCCGACAAGTGGGGCGCGCACAGCGTGACCTGGTGGGTGATGTGGGTCAGCTGGGTCTGCCTCTTCCTGCTCAGCTATCCGCAGACCGAGCTGACGATCGCCACGGCGTCCGGCCCGCTGAGCTTTCGCATCGGCCTCAACGTCTATCTGTTCACCGCGCTGATGTTCATCCTCGGCATCGCCTTCGCCTTCGGCAAGGCCAGCGTCTTCAAGTACATCAGCGACGAGTACCCGGGCAATATCGGCACCATCAGCGGCATCGTCGGCCTCGCCGGCGGCCTCGGCGGCTTCATCCTGCCGATCATGTTCGGCGCGCTGATGGACCTCACCGGCATCCGCTCGAGCGCCTTCATGCTGATGTACGGCGTCGTCTGGGTCTCGCTGATCTGGATGTACTGGACCGAGGTGCGGCGCAGCGATTACATGGGCAAGACCGCCGAACCGCTGAGCCCGCAGAACGCCTGACTTTTCGCGAAAGCCGCCATGACCCCGAGCACACCACCCCTTTCCCCCGGCGCCGACCGGCCGAACGTGACGGCGTCGGGCGCCGACATCGCCGACTGGCGCCCCGAGGACGACGAGTTCTGGGCGGCGACCGGCAAGCGCATCGCCTACCGCAACCTCTTCATCTCGATTCCCTGCCTGCTCTGCGGCTTCGCGATCTGGGGAATGTGGGGAATCATCACCGTGCAGATGATGAATCTCGGCTTCCCCTTCAGCCAGGCCGAGCTCTTCTCGCTGACGGCGATTTCGGGCCTTGCCGGGGCGACGATGCGCATCCCGGCGTCGTTCCTGATTCGCCTCGCCGGTGGCCGCAACACGATCTTCCTGACCACCGCGATGTTGCTCGCGCCGGCGTTCGGCACGGGCATCGTCCTCCAGCATCCCGAGTGGCCGCTCTGGTCCTTCCAGCTGATGGCGCTCTGGTCGGGCGTCGGCGGCGGCAATTTCGCCAGCTCGATGTCGAACATCAGCACGTTTTTCCCGAAGCGCCTGCAGGGCACGGCGCTCGGGCTGAACGCCGGCCTCGGCAATTTCGGCGTCACCAGCATGCAGGTCATCATCCCCCTGGTGATGACCATGGGAATTTTCGGCGCCCTCGGCGGCGAGCCGATGACACTGGCCAAGGACAGCGGCTGGATTTTCGGCAAGATCAAGGCCGGCACCCCGACCTACATCCAGAACGCCGGCCTCGCCTGGCTGCTCTCGCTGGTTCCGCTCGCCGGCCTCTGCTGGTTCGGTATGAACAACCTGAAGACCGTTTCGCCGGCCACCGGCAGTCCGCTCGTCGCCTTCCTCAAGATCACCTGGCTGTACACGCTGTCCTTCGTCCCGGCCGGCCTCGGCCTCTACCTCTATCTGCCGGCGCCGAGCGGCCTCGGCGTGCTCAACATGTGGCTGGCGATGCCGCTGATCATCGCCAGCACGCTGCTGATTCTCAAAATCACCGCCTTCGGCCCGATGAAGGAAAACATCGCCCGGCAGTTCGCGATCTTCGCCAACCAGCACACCTGGTCGATGACGCTGTTGTACATCGTCACCTTCGGCTCCTTCATTGGCTTTTCGATGGCGCTGCCGCTGTCGATCAAGGTCATCTTCGGAATCAGCCACGTCCCCGACGCGGCCGGCGTCATGCAGCACACGCTGAACAATCCGAATGCGCCGCCGGCCTTGACCTACGCCTGGATCGGCCCCTTCGTCGGCGCGCTGATCCGCCCGCTCGGCGGCTGGATCGCCGACAAGGTCGGCGGCTCGATCGTTACCCAGGTCATCTCGGCGGTGATGGTCGTCGCCTCGGCGGGCGTCGGCTACGTGATGATGCTGGCTTACGCGTCGCCGACACCCGAGCAGTACTTCCCGCTCTTCATGGGGCTTTTCATCGTGCTTTTTGCCGCCAGCGGCATCGGCAACGGCTCGACCTTCCGCTCGATCGGCGTCATCTTCGACCGCCAGCAGGCCGGCCCGGTGCTCGGCTGGACTTCGGCGGTCGCCGCCTACGGCGCGTTCATCGCGCCGGTGGTCATCGGCGCGCAGATCACGGCGGGTTCGCCCGAGCGGGCGATGTACGGTTTCGCCGCTTTCTACGCGCTGTGCCTGATCGTCAACTGGTGGTTCTACCTGCGCGCCAACGCTGACGTCAAAAACCCCTGAAGTGACCATTGCAGCGCAGAATAAAGCAGCGACACCGCCCCGCATTTCCGGAGATCCCGCATGAGCCATTTCCTCGACCGCCTCAAATACTTCTCGAACCCGCGCGAGTCCTTTTCCGGCGAGCATGGGGTCGTCACCGGCGAAGACCGCACCTGGGAAGACGCCTACCGCAACCGCTGGGCGCACGACAAGACCGTCCGCTCGACGCACGGCGTCAACTGCACCGGCTCGTGCTCGTGGAAGATCTACGTCAAGGGCGGCATCGTCACCTGGGAGACGCAGCAGACCGACTATCCGCGCACGCGCTGGGACATGCCCAACCACGAACCGCGCGGCTGTTCGCGCGGCGCCAGTTACAGCTGGTATCTGTACAGCGCCAACCGCGTCAAATACCCGCTGGTGCGCGGGCGTCTGCTCAAGAGCTGGCGCGAGGCGCGCCTGAGCAACGATCCCGTCGCCGCCTGGGCGAGCATCGTCGAGGATGAGGTCAAGCGGCGCGACTACCAGCGCATCCGCGGCCTCGGCGGCTTCGTGCGCTCGACCTGGGACGAAGCGGGCGAAATCGTCGCCGCGGCCAACGTCTATACCATCAAGAAGCACGGTCCCGATCGGGTCATCGGCTTCTCGCCGATTCCGGCGATGTCGATGGTCAGCTATGCCGCGGGCAGCCGTTATTTGAGCCTGATCGGCGGCGTCTGCCTGAGCTTCTACGACTGGTACTGCGACCTGCCGCCGGCGAGTCCGCAGGTCTGGGGCGAGCAAACCGACGTTCCCGAATCGGCCGATTGGTACAACTCGAGTTTCATCATTGCCTGGGGCTCGAACGTGCCGCAGACGCGAACGCCGGACGCGCACTTCTTCACCGAGGTGCGCTACAAGGGGACCAAGACAGTCGCCGTGACGCCCGACTACTCGGAGGTTGCCAAGCTCTCCGACATCTGGATGAACCCCAAGCAGGGCACCGACGCCGCCGTCGCCATGGCCATGGGCCATGTCATTCTCAAAGAGTTTTACTTCCCCGACGGCGGCCGTGAACGCAGCGCCTATTTCGACGACTACGTGCGCCGCTACACCGACATGCCGATGCTCGTGATGCTCAAGGAACACACGCTGCCGAGCGGCGAGGTCATCCGCGTTCCGGACCGCTACCTGCGTGCCTCCGATTTTCCTGGTCAATTCGGCCAGGCCAACAACCCCGACTGGAAAACTGTCGCTTTCGACGAGCGCGGCGAAGTGGTGCTGCCGAACGGCGCCATCGGTTTCCGCTGGGGTCCCGACGGCCGCGCCGACGCCGGTCAATGGAACCTCGAAGCCAAGGAAGCGATGCACGGCCAGAGTGTCAAACTCAAGCTGTCGCTGCTCGAAGGCGTGACGACCAGCGCGAATGCTGACCTGCTCACGGCGAAGGTCGGCTTCCCCTATTTCGGCGGCATCGTCAGCGCGAACTTCCCGAACAATGTGCAAAGCGATGTGCTGGTCCGTACCGTCCCCGTTCAACGCCTTACGGGAGAAACCGGCGAGTTCCTCGTCGCCACCGTCTTCGACCTGCAGGCCGCCAACTACGGCGTCGCACGCGGTCTCGCCGGCGAGCTGGCGGCGCGCGATTTCGACGACGACACGCCCTACACGCCGGCCTGGCAGGAGCGCATCACCGGAACGCCGCGCGCGCAGCTGATTACCGTCGCGCGCCAGTTCGCCGAGAACGCGCACAAGACGCATGGCAAGTCGATGGTCATCATCGGCGCGGCGATGAATCACTGGTACCACAGCGACATGAACTACCGCGGTGTCA
>JBBRXI010000096.1:0-7914 GCA_038248575.1 Burkholderiales bacterium
ACGAGGGGACTTGCCCCGTTTGAACTATGTAAGGCGCCGCGCAGTCCGAAACTGAGACGGCGCGGCATTGGCCGTCTTGAAATAGACCGGAGCGGACGCATCTTCCTCGTTAACCACAGTTGGTTCGTCTTGCAAAGCGATCGCTGGCCCATCGCGAATGCCGAGCAACAAGAAAGGATCCGTCATGAACGTCGTCTATAACAGCGAGAGTTATGCCATCGTCGCCTACCCGGTGCAACAGGGGTTTGAACTGGGTAGGCGACGATGGCCGCAGCCTCTTCGTGCACGGCTCGGTCGCCGTCGGTCTGCGCGCGGCCATCGATAGCATACCGGTTGAAGACCGCGACGAAGAGTCGATCGATTCGCTGCTCGACGACTACTGTGTCGGCGCGGCTCGCCCGATCGCTTATCACTGAGCGCAAGGTGTATCGCACGCTATAATCGCCTTCGTTTAACTTTTGGAAGCCCATCAAGATGGGGTACGAATCGGAACACACGAAGTTCATGCGTGAAATGTTCGCCAAGCACCCAGAATGGGCCGAGGATCAGCGCCGTGGGCGCGACTTGCTCTGGGACAAGCCGATCGATCTTGCCGAACAACGTCGCCTCGGCCTGTCGAGCATCGCCCACAAGGCCTATCCGTACGACGTCAACTTCGACCGCTAAACGCACGTCGCTGATCAAAAGAGCCAGACCTCGTCTGGCTTTTTTTATTACCTGCCGCTACGAGTTCAAGGCGCAAACGACGCGCTTGACCGCCGGATCATCATGGTGCGGGTGGGTCGTGAAGCCGAGGCTGCTCATCAGGCGGAACATCTTCGAATTCATCGTCAGCACGTCGCCGACGACGGCACGAAACCCTTTCTGGCGAGCAATATCGATCAGCGTCGTCATGAGCTTGCGACCGACGCCGTGCATCTGCCAGTCGTCGGCTACGGCGAGCGCGAACTCGACGGTTTCTCCATCCGGATTGGTGGCGTAGCGGGCCACCCCGACCTGCACCTCGCCACCCTTGCCGGGCAGCGTGGCGATGAGCGCCATTTCCCGGTCATAGTCGATCTGCGTGAAGCGTACGAGCATCGTTGGGGTGAGCTCGCGCAACGTGTCCATGAAGCGGTAATACTTGCTCTCGTCCGAAAGACTTTTGACGAAGTTCTGCTCTATTTCAGCGTCTTCCGGGCGGATCGGGCGGATGGTGATGACGCGTCCGTCGGCTTGTTCCCAGTCCTGCACGAGGTCCGCCGGATAGGGGTGGATGGCCATGTGCGAATAGCGGTCGCCGGGCGTCGCGACGTGGTCGATGACGATCCGCGCGTCAAGCGCGATGGCGCCGTTCTCGTCCAGGATCAGCGGGTTGAGGTCGAGTTCCTGGAGCCAGGGCAACTCGCAGACCATCGCTGAAATATTGAGCAAAACGTCTTCAAGCGCTGCCGTATCGACTGGCGGCATGTTGCGAAATTCGCCGAGCAGCTTTGCGGCGCGCGTCGAGCGGATCAGGTCGAGCGCCAGAAAACGGTTGAGCGGCGGCAGCGCGACGGCGCGGTCACTGAATATTTCGACGGCAGTGCCGCCGGCGCCGAAGGTGATGACCGGCCCGAAGATCGCGTCGCGAACGACGCCGATCATCAATTCGCGGCCATTCGGCCGCGCCAGGTAAGGCTCTATCGAGACGCCATTGATGCGCGCCGCCGGGTGCCTGCGCTGAACGGTCTCGATGATATCGTGATAGGCGTTGCGTACGGCCACCGCGGTGCCGACGTTAAGGCGCACACCGCCCGCCTCGCTCTTGCGCACGAGGTCGGGCGAATCGACCTTCATCACCACCGGGAAGCCGATCTGTTCGGCAAGCAGCAGCGACTCGGTTGGCGACCGCGCGACCATGGTTTGGGCGACGGGGATGCGAAAGGCCCGCAACACGGCTTTCGACTCCATCTCCGAGAGCACCTTGCGGCCTTCCTGCAAAACCGCCTCGATCAGCATCCTCGCGCCTTCGCTTCCCTGACGCGTGATCTGCGAGCCGGCCGGCGGCGTTTGCAGCAGCAGCTTCTGGTTTTCGTAGAAGGTGGCGATGTGGTGATAAAGCTCAATGGCCGTCTCGGGCATGCAAAAGGCCGGTATTCCGGCCTGCTCAAGCGCGCTGCGTCCGGCGAGCACCTGCTCTTCGCCCATCCAGCAGGCGAGAATCGGTTTTGACGAATGCTCATGCACGGCGACTATCGCCTGCGCAACGGCGAGCGGTTGCGTCAATGCCTGCGGCGCGAGCATGGTCAGGATGCCGTCGACGCCTTCGTCATTGGCGACGGCGAGCAGCGCGTCGCGGTAGCGCTCCGGCGTCGCGTCGCCGACGATGTCGATCGGGTTGCTGCGCGACCAGTTGGCGGGCAACACGGCATTGAGCGCCTTGATCGTCGCCGGCGACAGTTTGGCGAGTGGGATGTCCATATCGCCGGCGCGGTCGGCGGCCATTGCGCCCGGACCGCCGCCGTTGGTGACGATCGCCAGGCGCTTGCCGAGCGGGCAAAATTTCGAAGTCAGCGCTTTCGCGGCGTAAAAGAGCTGGCCAACGTTCTTGACGCGGACGACGCCGGCGCGGCGTATTGCGGCCTCGAAAACGCCGTCCGATCCGGCGAGCATTCCTGAATGCACCTTGACCGCAGCCGAGCCGGCCGCGTGGCGCCCGGCCTTGAGCAGCAGGACCGGCTTGACGCGCGCCGCAGAGCGCAGCGCGCTCATGAAGCGCCGGGCGTTGCGCAGCCCTTCAAGGTAGAGCAGGATGCTGTGCGTTCGGTTGTCCCAGGCGAGGTAATCGAGGATTTCGCCAAAGTCGACGTCGGCCGTTCTGCCGAGCGAAATGACGCTCGAAAAGCCGACCTGGTTGCTTTTCGCCCAGTCGAGGACCGCCGAGCACATGGCGCCCGACTGCGAAACGAGCGCCAGATTGCCGGCGTTCGCGCCGACTCGGGCGAAGGTCGCATTGAGGCCGAGTTCGGGACGGATGATGCCAAGACAGTTCGGCCCGAGGATGCGCACGCCGTAACGGCGCGCGATCGCGAGCGTCTTGCGCTCGAGCAAGGCGCCGGAATGGCCGGCCTCGGCGAACCCGGCGGTGACGATGATGACGTTCTTGACGGCGCTTTTTCCGCACTGTTCGACGAGGTCGGGGACGGTTTTCGGGCGCGTGGCGATGATGGCCAGTTCGACGCGCACGCCAATCTCTTCAATCGACTTGTAAGTCCTTATCCCATGCACGCTTTCGTGCTTCGGATTGATCGCGTAGTACTGGCCCTTGTAACCTGAATCAAGGAGGTTTTTGAAGAGCACGCTGCCGATCGAGTTCTCTCGCTCCGAAGCGCTGATCACCGCCAGCGATTTGGGCTCAAATAGCGCCGTGAGATAGTGTCGTTCGAACATGGAAGCGCCTTTTCCGGTCGTGTCGGCATGGCGTTGTCGTTACATCAAGCTAGCATAGAATGCCCCGGCTGTCTGCACCGGGCACCTTGCCTTGCAGCCGATTACGGTCTTTGCTGCGTGTCCGGCTGGGCAGAGGTGGCGGCGCGCTGCGCGCTGATCGCGCGCGCCAGCGCGGCGATGCCGAGCGGCGATAGATCGTCGGTGCGCAGCGTACGCGGCGCGGTGAATCCGGCGAAGTTGCGGTTCTGCGAGCGGCGATAGAGCGGGTCGTAATGCACTTCGAGCAACTCGCTGACGAGTTCGCGCCACTCGCCGCCTATGGCGTAACCCTGCCAGCGCGCAATGGTTTCGCGGCTGTGCAGATCGCGCAGCACGTCAAGCCGCGTGTTGAGCCAGTCGGGCGCGTTAACGAAGTAATCGTAGTCGCGCAGCAAGAATTCGACGCGCGCAGCGAACGACGCCTCGATATTCACGCACGATCCGGCACGCATGGTTTCGAGCAGCGCGTCGGGCAACTGGACGCTGCCGATCCTGCGGCTCTCGGCCTCAACATAGACCGGTCGATCCGCATCGAGCGTGCGCAGCGCGACCAGCAGTTGCGTCTCGAACATTCGTTGCGAGGGCTGCGCAGCGTCGGGCAGCACGCCGAGCACCGAGCCCTTGTGGCAGGCCAGCTCCTCGAGGTCGAGCACCTGTTCGCCAAGCCGCGCGGCGGCCTGGAGCACGCGGCTCTTGCCGCTGCCGGTGGCACCACAAAGCACTTCGAAGGTCAGGCGGCGCGGCAGGAGTTCGAGCTGCTCCATGACCTGTTTACGGTAGTTCTTGTAGCCGCCCGCGAGTTGCTGGGCGTCCCAGCCGATACGCCGAAAGACATAAGTCAGCGCGCCGCTGCGCTGTCCGCCGCGCCAACAGACGATCAGCGCCCGCCAGTTCTTGGGCCGTTCGGAAAAGCGCTCGCGCAGGTGGCGGGCAATGTTTTCGGAAACGTAGGCGGCGCCTACTTTCTTTGCGGCAAAGGGCGAGGACTGCTGGTACAGGGTTCCGACTTCGATGCGCTGATCGTTGTCGAGCACCGGGCAGTTGATCGATCCGGGGATGTGGTCGTCGGCAAACTCGGCCGGCGTGCGCACGTCGATGATTTCGTCGAACTGGCGGTAGTCTTCGAGCTGCTCTACTTTGGCGATGCCCTGTTTCATGCGCTCATTTTAACAGCGGCTCCAGCCCTCGCCAGACATTGTCGAGCAGCCGCGGCTGCGCTTCGGCGGTCGGATGCAGGTTGTCGGGCTGAAACAGCGCGGCTTGCGTGGCGATGCCGTCGAGCAGGAAGTCGACGAGCGCCGTCTTGCGCGTGCGCGCGACTTCGGCGAAGACCTGCCGGAACTGCTCTGCGTAGGCGCCGTAGTTGGGCGGCAGGCGCTGGCCGACGATCAGCACCCGGGCGTTGCGCTTTTGCGCGCTCTGCACCATCGTCGCGAGGTTGTCGCGCATGGTCGCGAGCGGCAAGCCGCGCAGCCCGTCGTTGGCGCCGAGCGCGATGATGACGATGTGCGGCGCGTATTTTGCCAGTGCGGCGTCAAGCCGGGTGCGGCCGCCGCTCGTTGTTTCGCCCGAGATGCTGGCGTTGATGACGCTATAATCGATCTGCTGTTGCTGCAGGCGTTTGCCGAGTAGCGCCGGCCAGGCGGCGTCCTGAGCGATGCCGTAACCGGCCGACAGCGAATCGCCGAAAACGAGGATCGTGCGCGCCGCGTTCGCCGTCGGCGCGAGCAGGGCCAAGGCAACAAGCAGCACGGCGGATAATGAACGAACAAGCGAACTAAAAAACGAGCCGAATAATGAGCGAAGAAGCGGGTGCGCGCGAAACATGACTATTGAAACCTCATATGTGGTGGACGTCAGCGGGCTGACCAAGCGCGTCGATAACGGCGGTGAAGGTTTGACCATTCTGCATGAGAATTCGTTTTCGGTCGCGGCGGGTGAAACGGTCGCCATCGTCGGCGCCTCGGGTTCCGGTAAATCGACCTTGCTCGGCCTGCTCGCCGGACTCGATCTGCCGAGCAGTGGTTCGGTCAGACTGGCCGGACAGACACTCGCTGATCTCGACGAGGATGCGCGCGCCGAACTGCGCGGTCGATTGCTCGGTTTCGTCTTTCAATCTTTTCAGCTTCTGCCTTCGCTCAACGCCATTGAAAACGTCATGTTGCCTCTCGAGTTGGCCGGGGTCGCCGGGGCGGCGAGCGAAGCCGAGCAGTGGCTGGTCCGCGTCGGTCTCGGCCATCGCTTGCGCCACTACCCGAAACACCTGTCCGGCGGCGAGCAACAACGCGTGGCGTTGGCGCGCGCTTTCGCGCCGCGACCGAAGCTGATTCTCGCCGACGAGCCAACCGGCAACCTCGACGCAGCGACTGGCCACCAGATCATCGAGCTGATGTTCGCCATTAACGCCGAAAGCGCAACGACGCTGATCCTCGTAACCCATGACGAGGAAATTGCCGCGCGCTGCGGCCGGCGCCTGCGCATGCATGCTGGCGAAATCAAGGAGATTTTTAACTGACGCCCGCCTGATTGTGGATAGTGGCGTTTTCGGTTAATGAGCTGTTAAAGACGGCGCGGCGCGAAATCGCCGGTGTGTATCGTACGAGGTTACTGATGACCGAATACCCGGGATTGGTCTTTTCGCAGGATGCCGGTCGTCTGCTGGCGGCGCTGCAACCGCCTGCCGACCACCCGATCCTCGACCTCGCGATGTTGCGCGCTGCCCTCGCCGACGCCGGGTATGCCAACTGTGTGCTTCATGAAGCAGCGCTCGCCACCTTGATCGAGCGCTACAACGCGGCGACGGCCGAAGCGGAGTTGCCGATCGGTGTCTGCCAGGACGCGAGTTTCTCGCTCGAAGTGGCGGCCGATTCGATGCACGCCTGGGTCGATCTGATCCCCGCGGCCGGCGGCAAAACAATCGACCCGGCCGACCTTATTCTGGCGCTCGCAGCGGCGGGTATCGTATTTGGCGTCGACGAGACAGCGATCAGCACAATTATCGTAGCCAACGCGCGCACCGCTGTCGCCCGCGTCCTCGTGGCCAGCGGCGTGCCGGCGCAAGACGGCGAAAATGCGCGCTTTGAGCTGCTCGTCGCCGATGCCCGCGACCGGACGCCGCAACTCGATGAAAAGGGCTTTATCGATTTTCGCGAACTCGGCGCCATCCCGATGGTTGACGTCGATCAGCCGCTCATGCGCCGGGTTCCCCCGACCACCGGAACCGCCGGGCGCAACGTTCGCGGCGCGCTTATCGAACCGCTGCGCGGACGCGACGAAGTATTTCAAGCCCATCTTGTCGGCGCTTACGTGGCAAGCGACGACAGCAACCTTCTGCGGGCGGTGTTCGCTGGACAACCGGTACGCTGTGGCAACGGCGTGACGGTTGAGCAGGTTCTCAACGTTCGCAACGTGAACATGGCGTCGGGCAATATCTCGTTCAAGGGCACGGTGCACGTCAGCGGCGAAGTCCTGCCCGGCATGAAGGTGCGCGCGAGCGGCGATATTGTCGTCGGCGACGTCGTCGACGGTGCCGAACTTGAGGCCGAGGGCGACATTCGCGTCGTCGGCGGAATTATCGCCAAGGCGCGCGTCAGCGCCGGCGGATCGGTGACGGCACGCTTTGTCGAAAATGCCCATATCGCGGCCGGGACAACGATTGCCATCGACGATTCGGCCATACAGAGCGATCTGCAGGCCAATAATCAGATCATTATCGGCGCCAAGGCCCCGCAACGGGGGCGCCTGGCTGGCGGCTCGGCGCGCACGACGATGTTGATTAAGACCCCGCTCCTCGGGTCGCCGACGAGCGGGCTGACATCACTTTCGCTGGGCGTCAATCCGGTGCTCGAAGCGAGCTATCAGTCGCTCCTCGCGAACATCGCGAAACTGCGCGAGGACGAGGACAAGCTTGAAAAGGTGGTCAAGCATCTGGCCATGCACGGCGACAAGGGCGGCCTGCTCGAGCGCGCAAAAGCGTCCTGGCAACAGGCGATCCAGGCTTGGGCGGTGCTTTTGCCGGAGCGAGACGTACTGGAGAACCAGTTGACGCTGATTGGCGGAGCGCGGGTCGAGGTGACGGTCGGTGTGGTCGGCGCGGTCGATATCAGTTTCGGGAAAAAAGTCCAGCGCCTGCGCCAGACCTACGAGCGTGGTGTGTTTTCGCGCGACGGGGAGAACGTTGTCTTTACCGGGCCGGGCGGCAAAGCCAGTGTTGCGACTTGATGGCCAGAGCGAAGGCCGCGCGGCGTACACATTTGCTTACATCTTCGCCAGGCGCCGGGAAACCAACATTTGCCTGCTTCGTCTACACTTCCAAGGTTCCACTGCAAAGGCACTCCTTCCGCGTTGACTCCGACGCCCTCGTGCGGGTGCCAGCCGTCAACGCAGGCCGCCGGTTTGCCGGAATTAAACGATGCTGGGAGTTGCTTAAATGAAGCTATTGAAATCACTAACCTTGAAATGGGG